>JAQUNC010000019.1 GCA_028717805.1 Atribacterota bacterium | reverse complement strand
GACAAATTATAAGCTTGATTTTCCTAATTTTCGCTATAATCTGGATAGTACCATTCAAGAGGTACTCTTAATAATAGAAAAATGGCGTTTCCAGAAAAGGGTATCACATATCCATCTTTTTTTTAACCGTCCAACAAGCAGTTCTTCTTTTAAACCAGGTCATTTTCAGTTATATCCTTTAGACCCTGATTGGCTCAGGGAGTTGGTAGCAAAGCAATGGCCTTCCCGTTCCATACCATTGTATACTATCCCAGCTGACACTTTGTTTAACCTGGTTATCCGCCAGTATTTCTATATTTCGCTCTATAAAGCGTTCATTGAATCAATGGCCAGTGAAAATGCCAGCAGACTTATTGCCATGCGCAAGGCAGAGCAGAATATTGAAGAACAATTAGAAGAGCTGAATGCCCAGTTTAATAAGCAAAGACAGGATTCAATTACCGAAGAGTTGCTGGACATTGTTGCCGGGTTTGAAGCTCTTACTAAATAATAATTATCGGTACTTCCGGTTTACAAAATGTCAATTAGGAAAGTCATTAATGGATAATAAAAATAATTCAAAAGCAAAAGACTTTAAAAAAAGTATTCAGATTACAGGAATGACCTGTATAAACTGTGCAAGGCGAGTAGAAGAGAATCTTCAAAAAATAGAGGGAGTAAAACTTGCCTCAGTAAACCTGGCTACCGAATCTGCATACCTGATAAGTGACCACCAACTTTCCTTTGAAGAAATAAAAAAGGCTGTGGAAAGTGCAGGATATGGGATTTCAAAGAATAGAGATGATGATTTGGGGCAGAAAAGATTTAAAAAAGTAAGAGAAAACCTAATATTATCCTGGATTATAACACTTCCTTTATCAATCATGATGATTTTTCATATGTTTGGTTATCAAATTCCAGGCTTTGTGTGGATAGAAGTGTTTGCTGTGGCTCTGGTTATCTTTTATTGTGGTAAATCTACGATAAAAAGTGCCTGGATAGCATTTAGACACTTTCATTCTAACATGGATACCCTTATTACTATCGGTTCGATAACTTCTTGGTTAACTGCAATATTAAACAGGTCAGCTTTACCTATAATATCTTTTGGAACGTTAGGTGCCATGATTATGGCTATTCATCTTAGCGGACGTTTTATTGAATCTAACCTGAGAGATAAAGCGGCGAAAGACATCAAGGCTTTAATATCTCTTCAAGCAAAAGAGGCCACGGTTTTGATAGAAAACAAAGAGACTACCTTGCCAATATCAATGATAAAAGTCGATTATCTTGTTAAAGTAAAACCTGGAGAGCGTATTCCTGTGGATGGAGTTGTTATGGAGGGCATTTCGTCAGTTGACGAATCTTTTATCAGCGGAGAACCTATCCCCAAAAAGAAAGAAAAAGAAAATAACGTTATTGGTGGTTCAATAAATCTGACCGGTGTACTGTTGATAAAGGTTACTAAGGTTGGAGAAGGATCGTTTTTATCCCAGATGATACAATTAATCAAGGAAGCCCAGGGTACAAAAGTTCCAATACAAGCATTGGCAGATAGGATAACTAATTGGTTTGTACCGATTATTATTTTCTTAGCAGTGATAAGTGGTATTTTCTGGTATTTTAACCTGAACAATTATCAGTCATTTTTATTAAATGCCAGGGAAATGTTTCCATGGATATTAATTACTGACAACAATTATTCATTTGCAATATTTGTTTTTATTTCAACTGTTGTCATCGCTTGTCCCTGTGCTTTAGGATTAGCCACACCAATGGCACTGGTGACAGGAAGCGGACTGGCGGCTAAAAAAGGATTAATTATAAGAAATGCTGAAGCAATACAGACCTCCAAAGATATAGCATATGTATTAATGGATAAAACCGGAACTATAACGCATGGCAATCCATCAGTAATAAATCATAATCTTAGCCAGGAAGAGATGGATGTGGTGGCGTCAATTGAAAGTAATTCTCATCATCCGTTAGCCCAGGCTATTGCTGGCAACTTGAAAAATTTCAAAAATATTAATAATTTAAAAGAAATTCCCGGAAAAGGAGTTATAGCATATTTTAATGGAATAAAATACTTTGTTGGCAAACCGGAAGAAAGGGAAGAGTATTTACCATATTTTAAAAAAGGTCAAACCATAGTTGAAGTATTAAAAGAAAATGTTAAACTTGGTTTTATTGTTTTAGCTGATAGAATAAGAGGTGAGTCAGAGAAAGCGATTAATCGTTTAAAAGAATTGAACATCACCCCGGTAATGGTAACCGGTGACCATGAGATAATTGCTCGGGTTGTGGCAGATGAAGTGGGCATTGAAAAAATATATGCGGGTATTAAACCTGAGGAGAAGCTGGAAATTGTCAGGAAGTTTCAAAGTACCGGGGAAAAGGTACTTATGATAGGGGATGGAATAAATGATGCTGCCTCCCTGAAAGGAGCAGATATAGGAGTAGCTATGGGAAAAGGTGCTGATTTAGCTATAGACAGTGCTGATATAGTTATAATAAGGGAAGGACTACATGGTCTAATTTATAGTATTAGTATATCTGCAAGTATTTTTAATATTATCAAACAAAATCTTTTCTGGGCTTTTCTATATAATACTCTGGTCATACCCATGGCCATGTTAGGGCTTTTACATCCGGCAATTGCAGAAGGAGCAATGGCTTTTAGTTCCATTACCGTTATTCTGAATTCTTTGAGAATCAGGAATAACTTAAAATAAAACATAAAAAAATAAAAATAAAAATATGATATAAAACGAAAGGAAAGAATAATGACACATAAATTGATTACTTTAGATGGGAATACGGCAGCTGCCCATACTGCCTATCACCTTAGCGAGAATATCACTATTTATCCAATTACCCCTTCTTCTGTTATGGGAGAATTAGCTGATTTATGGGCTTTTCAGGAGAAAAAAAATATCTGGGGAGCAGTTCCCTTTGTAGCCGAAATGCAGAGTGAGGCCGGAGCAGCCGGAGCTGTTCATGGATCTCTACAAAGAGGAGCACTAACTACTACCTTTACTGCCTCTCAGGGATTACTGCTCATGCTTCCCAACATGTTTAAAATTGCTGGTGAATTGACACCTGCAGTATTTAATGTGTCAGCCCGCTCAGTGGCAACACATGCCTTATCTATTTTTGGTGACCATTCTGATGTAATGGCTGCCAGAACTACAGGTTTTGCTTTATTGGCAGCTGCCTCTGTACAGGAGGCCATGGATTTTCCGTTAATTGCTCAGACAGCTTCTCTGAAATCCAGAGTGCCGTTTCTACATTTCTTTGATGGATTCCGTACTTCTCACGAAATATCCAAGGTAGAACTACTGGAAAATGAAGAGATGAAAAAGATGATTAATGATGATCTTATATATCAGCATAGAGCTCGCGCACTTTCTCCGGAACGTCCCTTTATCAGGGGAACAGCTCAAAATCCGGATGTATTTTTTCAGGCACGAGAGGGATGTAATCCTTTTTATGATAAATGCGCTGATATAGTAGAGGAAACGATGAAAGAATTCAAGGAGATTACCGGCAGAGAATATCATCTCTTCCAATATGCAGGCGCTCCTGATGCACAATATGTCATTATACTAATGGGTTCAGGTTGTGAAACGGTTCAGGAAACTGTGGAATATCTGGTAAGAAAAGGTGAAAAGGTAGGCCTGATAAAAGTAAGACTATTCAGACCGTTTTCAGTGAAGCATCTATATAAAGCTATCCCTGAGACCGCCAGGAAGTTATGTGTCTTAGACAGAACCAAAGAGCCAGGCAGTGCAGGCGAACCTTTATACATAGATATCTCATCTGGTATTAAAGAATATATGAGCGAGAATAATATGGAAAGAAGAATAAAAGTATTTGGCGGAAGATATGGATTATCATCTAAGGAATTTACACCTGCCATGGTTATGGGAGTATTTAATGAGATAAAGAAAGATAAGCCCATGAATCACTTTACCGTTGGCATTAATGATGATGTAACCCATAAGAGCGTTCAATACCCAGAACATTTCCATATCGAACCAGCTAATAGGGTTAGAGCCGTTTTCTATGGATTAGGTTCAGACGGAACGGTAAGTGCTAATAAGAGTTCTATCAAAATCATCGGAGAAGAGACAGATAATTATGCTCAAGGTTACTTTGTCTATGATTCCAGAAAAGCAGGTTCATTAACTATTTCCCATTTACGTTTTGGCAAAGATCCTATTCATTCACCATACTTAATTCAAAAAGCAAACTTTGTGGGTTGTCATCAGTTCTCATTCCTGGAAAAATATGATGTCTTGAAATATGCGGAAGACAATGCTGTACTACTGTTGAATAGCCAATATCCTGCTCTAGAAGTTTGGGATAAAATTCCCAAAGAAGTTCAGGAAAAAATAATCAGCAAGAAGATTAAACTATATGCTATCAATGCTTATCAAATTGCCAAGGAAACTGGTCTCGGTGTTAGAATTAACACCGTAATGCAGACAGCATTCTTCCTGTTGAGCAGGATATTGCCTGAGGATGTTGCTATTGCTAAGATTAAACAGTTCATCAAAAAATCTTATGGAACTAAGGGAGAGGCAATTCTTAATAAGAATAATCAGGCAGTTGATTTGGCTAAAGAATCTATTCAGGAAATAAAAGTACCTCCCAAAGCTGATGGTACTATCAGCAAAAAAGAAACTGTTTCTGCTGAGGCTCCCAGATTTGTCCGTGAAGTAACTGCTAAGATGATTGCCCAGGAAGGAGACGATATTCCGGTAAGTGCATTTGAACCTGACGGAACTTTCCCCTCAGGAACTACCAAATGGGAAAAGAGAAATATTGCCCAGGAAATACCTGAATGGGATCCCGAAATCTGTATTCAATGCGGAAATTGTGCTTTTGTCTGTCCCCATGCAGTAATTAGAAGTAAAATCTACTCTCCTGATTTGCTTGCTGATGCACCGGAAAACTTTAAATCTGCTGGCACTAAAATCAAGGAATTTCAGGGGCAAAAGTTTACCCTCCAAATCTCTCCTGAAGATTGTACTGGTTGCGGTTTGTGTGTGGAAACCTGTCCTGCTAAAAATAAGCAAAAGCCTGGTAAGAAAGCTATTAATATGGTTTCGGTAGACAAAATACAAAAACAGGAAAAGAAAAACTGGCAATTTTTTGAAAGCATTCCCTTGGTTGAGAGAGAAAAACTACAGTTTAGTCGTATCAGAGATTTGCAATTTGCCCAGCCCTTATTTGAATTCTCCGGAGCCTGTGCCGGTTGTGGTGAAACACCGTATGTAAAACTTATCAGTCAATTATTTGGAGATAGAATGCTTGTAGCAAATGCAACTGGTTGTTCCTCAATTTATGGTGGTAACCTTCCTGCTACACCGTGGACCTTTAATCAGAATGGACGTGGGCCAGCCTGGTCTAATTCTCTCTTTGAAGATAATGCCGAATTTGGCTATGGCATGAGATTGGCAGTAGATCAGCAGAAGAAAATGGCTATTAACCTATTAGCACAGCTGAAAGATGAAATTGGCGAAAGCCTGGTTAAGGAATTGATAGAAGCTAAACAGACTGATGAAAAGGAAATTCAGAAACAGAGGGAAAGGGTAGAGCAATTACATAAAAAATTACAGAACATCTCTAAAGAAGAAGCCAGACAATTAGATAGCTTAGCAGAAGCTTTGATAGAAAAGAGTGTCTGGATAATAGGTGGAGATGGCTGGGCTTATGATATTGGTTACGGTGGATTAGATCATGTAATTGCCCAGAAACAGAATGTAAATATCCTGGTCTTAGATACTGAGGTTTATTCTAATACCGGTGGACAGATGTCCAAAGCAACGCCTTTAGGTGCTGTGGCAAAATTTGCTGCAGGTGGAAAAGAAATGGCTAAAAAAGACCTGGCTATGATGGCGGTGAATTACGGCCATGTTTATGTAGCGAGAATAGTCTTAGGGGCAGACATGAATCAGGCTATCAGAGTCATTCGCGAAGCCGAAGCTTATCAAGGTCCCTCTTTGATTGTAGCTTATTGTCCCTGTGCTGGACATGGTTATGATTTAAAAAATAGCATAAAGCAACAAAAAGCAGCAGTAGCTTCCGGATACTGGCCTTTAATGCACTATAATCCAGAATTAAAGAAGGAAGGTAAGAATCCTTTTGTGCTGGACAGCAAGGCCCCCAGCATCCCATTAGAAGAATATATATATGCCGAGAATAGATACAGAATCCTGACCTACAGTAAACCTGAAATTGCAAAAGAATACCATAAGAGAGCTCAGGAGGAAGTATTGAATCGCTGGAAAATATATGAAAAATGGGCGAAGGATGAGAATTCTCAAAAATAAATAAAAAGATAGAATAGGAGGATAAGTAAGTGATTGATTTAAATACCAGTTATTTAGGTATGAAATTAAAGAATCCCTTAGTTGCCTCTGCTTCTCCGTTATGTGAGAATATCGAAAACATCAAGCAGATGGAAAAAAGCGGTATTGCGGCGGTAGTCTTGCATTCACTATTTGAAGAGCAAGTTATTCTACAAGAGAAAGAACTTGATTATGCCTTAACTCAAGGCACAGAGAGTTATGCCGAATCTTTGAGCTATTTTCCTGATGCGAATGATTACCATTTTTCACCTGATGAATATGTAGAATATATTAGTAAAGTGAAAAAGGCTGTCGATATACCGGTTATCGGCAGCCTAAATGGCATATCTAATAGTGGTTGGATTCGTTATGCTAAAAAGATTGAGGAAGCTGGCGCAGATGCCTTGGAGCTAAATATTTATTATTTACCAACCAGAGTTAATATTTCCTGCCAGGAGTTAGAGAAAATTTATCTTGATCTGGTAGGGGAATTAAGACAAAATATAAAAATACCCATAGCGTTAAAACTCAGTCCCTATTTCAATTCAATTGTTCACTTAGCCGAAAAACTGGTTAGGGAAGGAGCCAATGGATTGGTATTATTTAATCGATTTTACCAACCTGATATTAATTTATTAGAGATGTCAGTTATTCCTAATCTGGAATTAAGTACCTCTTCTGAATTGCGATTACGATTAAGATGGATAGGAATTTTGTATAATAAGGTTAAGGCCGATTTAGCAGTTACTGGCGGAGTTCATACAGTGGAGGATATTCTAAAAAGTATAATGGCAGGAGCTCAAGTAACCATGATGACCTCAGCGTTATTAGAAAGAGGAATTCCTTATATCGAAATGCTTATAAAAGGTACTGAAGAATGGTTAAGAAGGAATAATTACCAGTCTATTAGTGAATTGAAAGGCTTATTAAGCCATCAGAATGTGAAGGAAACAGATGCTTTTGAAAGAGCAAATTATATGAAGGTGTTACAGTCATATCATCTTGAATAATTCGCTCTATTGTTTATAATTGTTTAAAATATTTAAAAATATCTGGGTAAAAAATAGATTAAAAACATTATTATCTATTATAATAAACCAGAAATTATATTACGATATACTAATATAGAAGGATTTCAGTGCAGTGAAGTCCTCTGACAATTCTGAATGATACCTATTAATAGCAGAAAGGTTGATTAGATGGAACAAGTTATGGCAATAGGCTGGTGGGCGCATATTCCTGAGTATATTAATCCAGTGCTGATATCTTTTGGTCAGTTTAAGATATACTGGTATGGACTTATGTATCCGGTGGGTTTTTTAACTGCCTTTTTTCTGGTAATATATCGTATTCGTTCTGAAAAATTGATTTTAGAAGAATCTATGGTTTTCGATTTTCTACTCTGGGCTATTATCAGTGCTGTCCTTGGCGGCAGGGTAGGACATGTTGTCACCTCTGATTTGGGTTATTACCTGGCAAATCCCTGGAAAATTATTTTACCTTTTGATTTTTCGGAAGGTTTGCGCTATACCGGTATCCTGGGTATGTCTTATCATGGTGGGGTGATTACCCTGGTCCTGGCATATATATTATTCTGCTATATTCGTAAATTTAACCACTGGCAATTTGCAGATATAGTTGTTCCGGCAATTCCTGCTGGATATACCTTTGGAAGAATTGGTAATTTTATTAATGGAGAATTATATGGAAAGGTAACCATTCTGCCCTGGGGAATGTATTTTCCCGCTGATCCCACTCATCAATTACGACATCCCAGCCAACTGTATGAAGCATTTTTTGAGGGAATAGTCCTTTTTATTATTTTATGGAGCTTACGTAAAAAGAAATGGTTTAATGGTTTAACTCTAAGTGTCTATCTGATAGGATATGGAATAATTCGTTTTGTTATTGAGTTTATCAGGGAGCCATCCGGAATGGTAAAATTATATCTGGAATTTATGAATCTTGCACAGGTCATGTCTTTGTTGATGATTGTTGTCGGTCTGCTTATCATATTCATTAGAAAAGACAAAACTTATTTACCCATAGTCAGGGAGGGAGAGAATGAATAGCCAATTCTTAATTTTTTTAGCTATCATTGCTTTAGTGGCTTTACTTTTTAGTGATGGTTATCTAAATTTATGAAACTCAGATATTAGTCAGTGCAATTACTATACTGAAGGATTCAGTATCATTAGGTAAATTTAGGTAAAAATTAAAGGAGGGAATCATGTTAAGTGATTTAATAAAAAAAAGTCGCAGTTATCGTCGTTTTGATGAAAGCAAGAAGATAAGTAAAAAAGAGCTTGTAGATTTAGTTGATTTAGCAAGATTATCTCCTTCTGCAGCTAATCGGCAGCCGCTAAAATACTATTTATCCTATACAAAGGAAAGCAATAAACTTATATTTAGCACTCTTGCCTGGGCTGCTTATTTGAAGGATTGGAAAGGACCTGCCCAGGGAGAAAGACCTACAGCCTATATTATTATTTTAGGTGATAATAACATTGCTACTAATTTTGGTATAGATCCTGGTATAGCTGCCCAAAGTATATTACTGGGTGCCACTGAGAAAAGCTTAGGAGGTTGCATATTTGGTGCTGTAGCTCGCGATAGATTGAGAACTTTGCTTAATATATCTTCTCAATATGAAATTCTATACGTACTGGCAATTGGTTATCCGATAGAGAAAATTCAGATCGATGAAATAGGTTCACATGGAAATATCCAATATTGGCGCGATGAAAATCAAATGCATCATGTACCCAAAAGATCTCTTTCTGAAATAATCATCTCCCAATAGCGGATTTTCCCGATAATATAAAAACATAATATTTAAAGGAATAATGAGGTGGATAACCTGCGTATTATATTCTATTTTATATTTATAATCTCAATCCCTATATTATTGATTTCTTCGGCAGTAGTTTTGGAATTAGACTTTCTACCTTTTTATGAGTATGCTTACCAGAAATACCATATTAGCGAAGTAACTGGTTTTACCAATGACCAATTAATGGTGATTACCCGTCATCTGATTCAATTTTTTAACGATAAAGTAGCCCATGCTCAGTTGATGATAGAAAATAATGGTAAACCAATGTACCTATTCCACGTCTATGAAATAGAACACCTAAATGATGTGAAGGTGCTTTTCCACTATGCATTTCAGGTTTTAATCGTTACTCTTTTATACTGTTTAGGTTATCTTCTTTTTACCATGGTAAGCCGAAATAGAAAGAAATGGTATTATTTTTGGAAGGGATTAAGAAATGGGAATATCTTAACCCTTGGTTCGTTGCTTGGTTTGGGAATTGCCATATTTTTTGGTTTTCATAATCTTTTTACCAAGTTCCATTATCTGGTTTTTGGAGATCCCCGGAATTCACCATGGATGCTGGACCCCAAAACCGATTATTTAATTAGGATGTATCCTCTTAATTTCTGGCAGGATGCTGTAATACTGGGAATTGGTATGGTTATTCTTACCGCTCTGCTTTTAATCTTTATTAGCAGTATTGTTCTGATTAGTTATCGTAAAAGGATTAGATATTAGAGAATAATGTTGAACAGGAATAGGTTATGGTGACCATTATTTTATTACTGACCATTGTTGCTACTGCAGTACTGGGTACTTTACCATTGTTTGGCCCTATCCTTTCAGGTGCTTTAGCCGGATTTATGGCTGCTAAGAAGGAACCGGCTTTAGTGATTGGTTTTTTGGGAGCAATAATTGGTGGAGTGTTCTGTAGGATTCTTTTTTCCTATTCTGAAAATACCTGGCATCAAAACCTAATAACTCTTTTTGGTAGTAGAGCTGCCCATTATACAGAAATTATTATTAGGGGGAATCTTTTTTCCCTGGTACTTTATTTTGGCTTAATAGGTCTTATAGGTGCGTATGCTGGGATTTTCTTAAGCAATAGAAGAAAGAAAGTGCAATAATATACAATAGGTAAGTTTCTTTAAAATCTAAAGAAAGGAGAATAGCAAATAATGTCCTTAGCAATTAATGCTACCATTCCAGAAGGTCTTGTTCTGGCAGCAGATAGTCGTCAATCATACCGCAATCGTAAAGGCATGGCTAGAATTGGTAGTGATAATGCCTCAAAACTTTTACAGTTAAGCGGAAAAATTGGTATTGCCGTTACCGGACTGGCTTTTTTGCCCGAGAATGGTATACCAAAGAGCATTGGTAGTTATATTAAGGAATTTGTCCAGAGAAATCAAGTAGATCAAAACTCGGTAGAAAGTAATGCTGACCGGTTAATACATTTATTTGAGGAAAAATATGATTGGCAGAATCAATTAATACAAGCAGAGGAGCGCATAAAGAATGAATTGGTGTTGCAACAATGTAAAGTATTAGAAATAAAGAGAAAAGAATCCTTCATTGATTTTCGTTATATAGATTCCCATGGTCATACCAGGAGCGGAATAGGGAGAATTGACCCTATCAGTTTCATTATTGCCGGTATTAACAGTGATGATTCCTTTCAGGTTTTTACCTGTCAAATACCCGGTGATAAAAAGAAGAACAGAGATAGTAAGGAAAGGGGAAGAGAGTATGGGGCGAACTGGATTGGTCAGACTGATGTGGTATCCAGGATTGTTCTGGGATTTGATGGAAGAATAGGTAACTTACCCTTTATGGAAGAGATAGGCAACAGTATCGACAAAGAAATAATTGGGCAGCAACTTCACAACCTGGAATATGTCATTCAGTGGGGAACCATGACCCTTCAGGATGCCATTGATTTTTGTACTTTAATGATTGAAACGACTTCAGCTATTCAAAGATTTTCAGATGGGATTAAAGCAAATCCAGGTGACCTGCCGGGAGTAGGTGGATTGGTTGAAGTGCTAACTATCACACCGGAGGAAGGTTTTAAATGGATTCGTAAAAAGAAGATTTTGGTACATGATCATCTTCAAATAGAATAAAAGTAAAAAAGTTATTTTTAACCGGTTAATTTATTAATAGCAAGTCGGAAAGAATTCCCTCTTTCAAATTCATTCGAGAACATACCGAAACTGGTAGCTGCCGGTGAAAGAATGATGTTTGTTCCTGGAATTGCCTTCTGATAAGCTTTTTGGACAGCCTCAGACATAGAATAACAGAGTTCAGTTTTATTATTTAGCTTAAGTTTTTGGAAATTGTTCCAGATGATTTTAGAAGCATTATATGCTGGATGCTGCAAAATCATTATATTAATAACGTTTTTCTTCCTTTTAATAGTCTGGCACAACTTATCATAGTTTAGTTTTTTATCTCTCCCTCCCAGAATCAGGATTAATGGTTCTGCTTCTAATGATTGGATAGCAGCAATAGTGGCATCAGGAGTTGTGGCACAGGTATCATTGTAAAAATTAATTCCATGGAAGGTTTTAATCTTTTCTAATCGGTTTGGTACACCTGGGAAGGTCTTTATACCTTCCTGGATGGAAGTTAAAGGAAGTTTGTAGATAAAAAAGATATTTGAAGCAGCCAGTATATTACTAATATTATGAAGACCGGGGATTGGAATATCACTGATAGTGCAAATTTCTGTTAATCCATTTTTTGATTTAAAGATTAATCTATCTTCTTCAAGATAACTTCCTTGAGTTACTTTGTTTTTGGTGCTGAACCAGAAAATGTTTGTTGGAGTTTCTTGAGCAATATTTCTGGTGATAGGATTATCCAGATTGGTAATCAGATAGTCAGATTGATTCTGAAATTTGTAGATTAATTTTTCAGAACAAGCATAATCAATAAAACTGCCATATCTGTCTAAGTGATCAGGTAGAATGTTGGTTAAAACGGCAATATGGGGCTGAAAGGATATTTGAGAAAGACCTTCCAGCTGCCAGCTGGAAATTTCTAATAAAACAATTGTGTTGGATTTAATTTCAGGTAATATATCAAATACAGAAATACCAATATTGCCGGCATGGACAATATTCTTTTTAGACTGATAAAAAGTATGATAAATTAGATTGGTAACCGTGCTTTTACCCTTTGTTCCTCCCACAGCAATTAGATTTCGAGAAGGGCAAATTTTAAGAAATAAAGATAAATCCGTTTCAATGGGAATACCATGAGTTCTGGCAACTTGTAAATACTTTGAATTATGTGGGACTGCTGGATTCTGGATTATCATATCAGTATTAACAAAATCCTGAATTCGATGCTGGCCTAAGACGAATTGGATATTGTTGTATTCCTTTAATTTATCCAATGTTTCTTGTAATTCATATCCTGTTTTAAGGTCAGTCACCAGAACATGTGCACCTGATTTTGCTAAAAACCGAGTAACACCTAAGCCACCCTGGTTTAAACCCAATCCCATTACGGTAATCTTTTTGTTTTCCAAATCCATTTCTTTTCTCATTGCCTTTAAAATCATCCCTATTATTAATAATATTACTATATCAAATCAATCAAAAAAAGAAATAATTTTTTTCTAGTTATTTTAGTTGGTAATTTCATCATGATATTTAAAAAATTTATTATTTATACTATAAGGTAATAATTTTTTATGAGGGAAGAGATATAAATAATGATAGAAATAGTTTCATGAGATATAATAGTAAGTACTTTATATAGCTTTCTTTTTTTAGCATTTAAGATAGAGAGACAATAGTAGTCATTGACAAGTAATTAATTATTTGAATATAATTATATCAGAAGTGAATAACCGTGAGATAAAACCTGTTTGAATTTTTATTAGTCTTAAAAGTGATGGCCTTTTTATAGATTATCTCTGTTTATTAATTTTTAAATATACAAAACATAAAGGTAATTGAAAAATCACCTATTTTGATTCCTACATTTTGCATTTCTTCTCTTTGCAGCAGTTATTCTGAAAAAGAATAAGATTATAAGGAGGTGCGATATTTAAGAAATATTAATAGATTATAGTTATCTTTAAATTTTAGAAGGGATTTAAAGTACCCAAAAAATTAAAAAATAGATTTGGAGGAATTAAATGAATAGTTTTAGAAAATATTTGGTTCTGGTTTTAGTAACAGCAATTGTTTTATCAGTGATGACCTTTTCTGCTCTGGGACAGGATAAATGGAAAATAGGTATTATGACTGGTACGGTTACTCAAGGAGAGGAAGAGTTCAGGGCAGCACAAAATGTTCTGGCTAAATATGGATCAGAACATATAATAGTAATGACTTACCCGGATAAGTTTATGGATGAACAGGAAACCACCATTGCTAATATGGTAAGTATGGCTTCAGATCCGGATGTAAAGGCATTAATTATTTGCCAAGCAGTTCCGGGAACTTCACCTGGTATAGACACTGTAAAGGAGATTAGGGATGATCTTCTCATTATAACAGCGGTACCCCATGAAGATCCACCGGTAATATCAGCCAGAGCTGATCTAGTACTTGCTTCTGATGAGCTGGGAATGGGCATTACAATTCCCAATCAAGCAAAGGCTCTGGGTGCAAAAGTGTTAGTCCACTATTCCTTCCCCAGGCATATGTCTTATCCGCTTCTTTCGGCAAGAAGGGAATTAATAAAGAAAACATGTGCAGAGATTGGTCTGGAATTCGTAGATGCTACCTCTCCTGATCCTACTGGTGATGCAGGTATTTCAGGGTCTCAACAATTTATACTGGAAGATGTTCCCAGGATGGTAGATAAATATGGCAAGGATACTGCCTTTTTCAGCACAAACTGCTCGCAGCAGATTCCCCTAATCAGTGCCGTGGTGTCAACCGGAGCTATCTACCCACAGCCCTGCTGTCCCTCACCTTACCATGGATTTCCCTCGGCTCTGGGTATTGAAATACCGGCAGATAAACAGGGAGATATTGATTATGTAGTCCAGGAGATTACCAGGATTATGGCAGAAAAGGGAATGACCGGAAGGACTTCTACCTGGCCAGCACCGGTTGCTATGATGTTTATTGAAGGTTCCACTGAATATGCAAAATCCTGGATTGAAGGCCAATTCACAGAAAAGGTATCTTTACCAAAACTGGTTGAAAAATTTAAGGAATACGCTGGTGTCGATATCAATCTAAAGACTTTGGAAGAGAGCGGAGTTTCCTACGATAACTATTTTGTCGTATTACTAGATTTCCTCACTTTCTAATCTTTTAAACCAGGATATATAAAGCTATATAACAGCTGAGGGCTTTAAAAAAGGTAAGGCTGCAAAAAGCGGCCTTACCTTTTTACTTTTCTTCGAATCTGGAGAAATAATAGTACACAGGGATAACAGAGACATGATAAGCCATCATTAATACTTTCAATTTTTAATTTTAGATTAAAGGGCAATAGATTTGACTTACTAATTTTTAATTGATAATAAATAACACAGTCATTGACAAATTATTATTTTTTTGAATATAATAAAAATATATTTAAAGTAATACAATATTTAAAACCTAACAAATTTTTTAAGATTTAGAAGCACTACTCTTTTGTAAATATTCAAAGCCGTCTATATTATTTTAAAGCAGTAATTTTAAAATTGTTGATAAAAAAATCAAAAGAGGGAGTCAGGCAAATAAAATAATGCACATATGTTATTATAGGTTTAAAGCCCACTATAATTCTGACCAAAAAGAAAATTTACTCCGAAAAACCTTCCCCAATATGAAAAAATTAGAAATCATCAATTTTATTTTTTATAGAATATTTATAACTTTTCCAATTTAAATATTTAAAACATAACTTTTTATTCAATTAGCAATTAGAATAATATCTAAAATAAGGGGGTGTAATATCAAAAATAGTTGTGTTTCTAATTATCTTTAAATTTTAGAAGGGATTTAAAGTACCCAAAAAATTAAAAAATAGATTTGGAGGAATTAAATGAATAGTTTTAGAAAATATTTGGTTCTGGTTTTAGTAACAGCAATTGTTTTATCAGTGATGACCTTTTCTGCTCTGGGACAGGATAAATGGAAAATAGGTATTATGACGAACACGGTTACCCAGAATGAAGAAGAGTATAGAGCAGCACAAAATGTTCTGGCTAAATATGGATCAGAACATGTAATCCACATGACATTTCCTGATAAGTTTATGGACGAACAGGAAACTACCATTGCTAATTTAGTTAGTATGGCTGCCGATCCGGATTTAAAAGCATTAGTGATTTGCCAGGCAGTTCCGGGAACAGCTCCGGGTATAGACAGCGTAAAGGAAATAAGGAATGATCTGCTTATAATTGCCGGACAGCCTCAGGAAGATCCTCCGGTAATATCAACCAGAGCCGATATAGTATTACAACTGGACGAGATGGGAATGGGTGTGGCAATCCCCAATCAAGCGAAGGCTCTGGGTGCCAAAGTATTTGTCCATTATTCCTTCCCCAGGCATATGTCTTATCCGCTTCTGTCAGGTAGAAGAGAACTAATGAAGAAAACATGTGCAGAGATTGATCTGGAATTCGTAGATGCTACCTCTCCTGATCCTACTGGTGATGCAGGTATTTCAGGTTCACAGCAATTTATACTGGAAGATGTTCCCAGGATGGTAGATAAATATGGCAAGGATACTGCCTTTTTCAGCACAAACTGTTCTCAACAGGTGCCTTTGATTAGTGCTGTGGTGTCAACCGGAGCTATCTACCCACAGCCCTGCTGTCCCTCACCTTACCATGGATTTCCCTCGGCTCTGGGTATTGAAATACCGGCAGATAAACAGGGAGATATTGATTATGTAGTCCAGGAGATTACCAGGATTATGGCAGAAAAGGGAATGACCGGAAGGACTTCTACCTGGCCAGTTCCGGTTGCCATGATGTTTATTGAGGGTTCCGCAGAGTATGCTAAGGACTGGATCCATGGAGAATTCAAAGAAAAAATGAATATTCCCATACTCATGGAGAAATTTAAGGAATATTCCGGTGTTGATGCTAATCTGACCCAGCTGGAAGAAGGCGGCGTTAAGTATGATAATTATTATGTAATACTAATGGATTTCCTTACTTTTTAATTTCTTATACTAAGATTGTCAAGAAATGAAGTTTATAGCAAAAGGTAAGGTTGCTTCTTGTAACCTTACCTTTTGATTGGATAAGAAGGTGATAACCGAATGGCAGAAGAGTATGTATTGCAGATGAAAAATATCCAGAAAGAGTATTATGGCAATAAAGTACTGAAAGGAGTAAATTTATCGGTTAACAAAGGAGAAATCCATGGCCTTATTGGAGAGAATGGTGCCGGTAAGTCTACCCTGATGAATATACTTTTTGGCATGCCTGTTATTCATTCTACTGGTGGATATTCGGGTAATGTCTACATTAATAGTAAGAAAGTAGATATAAAATCACCCTTTGAAGCAATGAACATGGGCATTGGTATGGTACACCAGGAGTTTATGCTCATACCCAATTTTACCATTACCGAAAACATAAAACTTAATAGAGAGATTACCCAGGATAACTTAATTAGTAAAGTATTTAAAAGTGAAAGACTAAAAACTCTCAATAGCAGTGCTATGGCTGAAGATGCCAGAAAAGCCCTTAATAGAGTAGGACTCAATATTGATGAATGGGTGACCATTGCTGGGCTACCTGTGGGATATATGCAGTTTATAGAAATTGCCCGGGAAATTGATAAGACCGGCATTAAGCTTTTAGTATTTGACGAACCTACTGCAGTACTTGCTGAGAGTGAAGCCAGTAATCTTATATCAGCCATGAAAAGATTAGCTGAGACAGGCATAGCTATTCTTTTCATCACACATAGGCTGAGTGAAGTTATTTCCGCAGCAGATAATATTACTGTTTTACGAGATGGTGAGCTAGTAGCAGTCAAGGCAAAAAAGGATACAGATGTAATAGAACTGGCTGAGATAATGGTGGGAAGAAAAATTGATCTAAAAGGAAAATCTGATCAGTCCAGGGAGCATAAAGATAAAGAGGTAATTCTGGAAATCAAGAATTTACAGGTTGATATGCCCGGAGAAAGGGTGAATGAGGTAGATTTAAGTATTTATAAAGGTGAAATTTTTGGTATTGGCGGACTTGCCGGACAGGGTAAAGTCGGCATTGCCAATGGAATTATGGGTCTTTATCCCAGTAAGGGTGAAGTGTTTTTTAAAGGTGAGAAGTTAGATTTGAACAATACCAGGGGAGCTATAAATAAAGGCCTTGCCTTTGTTTCAGAAGATAGAAGGGGAATGGGATTGTTGTTGGATCATTCTCTTGAACTAAATATTGTGATTACCGCTATGCAGAATAAGGGTAAATTTTTGAAGAGATTCGGGATTTTTAGTCAATTAGATAATAAAGAAATAAGAGAATATACGAATAAAATGATCAGAGATTTAGATATAAGATGTATACGACCACAGCAATTAACAAGACAGCTCAGTGGAGGTAATCAACAGAAGGTTTGTGTTGCCCGAGCTTTAACCCTGAATCCTGAAGTATTGTTTGTTTCTGAACCTACACGTGGTATTGATATAGGTGCAAAAAAACTGGTTCTTGATTTACTGATTAAACTAAATACAGAATTAGGTATGACTATTATAATGACTTCCAGTGAATTGGTAGAGCTACGATCTATCTGTGATAGGATTGCTATTATATCTAATGGTAAGGTTGAAGGAATACTTAAACCTAGCAACAGTGATCGAGAATTTGGTCTGATGATGGCAGGAGAATATAGAAGAATGCAACAAGAGGAGGCCATGATTAATGATTGAATTAATCAAAAAATATATCAACAATATTGGCCTTCCCAGGCTTATTATTACCCTACTTTTTATTGGCATTTGTGTCACAGCCGTTATTATTGGTTTACCTGTAGGTTTGCTGGCTTCTGATGTAATCAGGAGATTTGGAATGTTTGGAGTGCTTGCTCTGGCGATGGTGCCGGCTATTCAATGTGGTACCGGCCCCAATTTTGCCTTACCTATTGGTATCATTTGTGGATTACTAGGTAGTCTTATGACTATTGAATTTAGGCTGACTTCGCCAGTTCTTGGTTATGGTTTTATTTCAGCAGTGCTTATTTCTTTGCCTTTTGCCATAATATCAGGTTGGTTATACGGTATTCTTCTTAATAAAATCAAAGGTTCTGAAATGCTGGTGGCAACCTACACCGGTTTCTCAATTGTGTCTTTTTTACAGATAGGGTGGGTGACCTTACCTTTCACTCATCCGGAAATGAGATGGCCTATCGGCAAGGGCTTAAGAGTTACGGTATCTTTAGAGTCAACTTTTGGAGAGGTCCTTAATAGATTATGGGGTTTTAATATCGGAGGAATATATATACCAACTGGGCTATTACTATTTTTCATCGGGTGTTGCTGGCTGGTATGGCTTTTTTCCAGAAGCAAAAGCGGTATTGAAATGGTTACAGTAGGAGCTAATCCAAAATTTGCTGCAGCAACCGGTATCAATGTAGATAAAAACAGAATTATTGGAACTATTCTATCAACAATAATTGGAGCAGTTGGTATTATAGTATATTCACTTAGTTTTGGTTTCCTGCAATTATATTTAGCACCCCTTTATATGGCTTTCCCTGCCGTTGCAGCTGTTTTAATCGGAGGAGCCTCCACATCCAAGGTAAAAATATCACACGTCATTATAGGAACTTTTTTATTCCAGGGGCTATTAACTGTTGCTTTACCGGTAGCAAACCAGATGTTCCCGGAAGGAAATCTCTCTGAAGTGCTAAGAATGATAGTCCAGAATGGGATAATCCTCTATGCGCTTACTAAGATGGGGGGTGAATCATAAAATGGCTCAAGTTAATCAAATTAAAATAGCTCAACCAAAACTATTAGTAAAAATAAGGAGACTACTATTTGATAATAGTGTTCCCTTATTATTTATTGTAATCTGCTTGGCAGGAGTATATTTCTCAAAATTACCTCTGGTGTTTATTTTGAATACCTTACTCTCCAGAATAACCAGAAACTCTTTTCTGGTTCTTGCCCTTGTTATTCCGGTAATAGCTGGTTTAGGTCTTAACTTTGGAATTGTAATTGGAGCAATGGCTGGACAATTTGCTATCATCATTGTTACTCACTATAAAATCGCCGGCTTTCCTGGTTTTATGATGTGTCTTTTGCTGGCAACTCCCATAGCAATCCTTTTTGGGATAATAACCGCTATGCTGCTTAACAGAACTAAAGGGCAGGAAATGATAACCAGTATGATTGCTGGATTTTTTGCCAATGGAGTTTACCAATTTATTCTTCTTTTTCTGGTCGGAACACTAATTCCAATAAAGAATCCAGATCTGGTACTCAGCAGAGGAATTGGTATCAGGAATACTATAGATCTGGCAACTGAGACTGGACTGAAATATGCTCTTGATGATGTGTTTAAATATCCCCTGTTTAATGTTTTGGTTGCAATATCTATAGCGTTATTAATAGGTCTATGTATAGATTATTATTTAAAAAGAAAAAAGGGTTATGAGGGAATAGATAATTTTAAATTTACTACCCAGATTATCATTATGATATTCGTTCTCGCAGCAAGTCTATATATAATTATGACCGGATCAATTTTAAGAACAGTGAAGCTTCCAATTGTAACTTCTTTATTTATAGCAGCACTGTGGAGTTTTAATGAATTGATTATGAAGACTAAATTAGGGCAGGACTTTAGAACAGTTGGTCATGATATGGAAATTGCTAAGATATCAGGAATAAACGTAGAGAGAACAAGAATAATTGCTATGGTTATTTCTACTGTTTTTGCTGCCTGGGGACAGATTATTTTTCTTCAGAATATTGGAACCCTTTCCACTTATGGAAGTCATGTGCAAATAGCTACCTTTTCAATTGCTGCGATACTTTTGGGAGGAGCATCTGTTACTAAGGCAACTAGTGGTCAGGCCATTCTGGGTATAATTTTATTTCATACCTTATTTATAGTATCACCTAAGGCTGGAAACAATCTTTTTGGAGATGCCCAGATTGGAGAATTTTTCAGAGCCTTTATTTCTTATGGAGTTATTGGAGTTGCTTTAGGACTACATGCCTGGAATAAAAGGATTCAGGCCATGAGAAAACGTCTTGAAATTGTTTAGAAATAGGAAATAGGAATAGGGTATTTAAAAATATAAATATAGATTGAAGGGGAATAGGAATGTTTAATAAAAAATATACTGATAAACTTCGCAAGTTAATGGGAAACAATAATATCGATGCCATCATAATTGGTCCCTCGGTTGATTTGGATTTTTTGACTGGATTTAATCCCCGCATTTGCGAAAGATTCCAGGCCTTCTTTATTTTATCAAACGGCCAATCTTTTCATATCTCCCCACAGCTTTATTTTGAGGAGGCTGAAAAACACCTCTCCGGCCAGGCAGACCTCTTTATGTGGAAAGACAGTGAAAATTTCTTAGACGCAGTTGAGCAAGCCAACCGGAAGTATCATCTGACAGGTAAAACAATTGCCATCAACAGCACCATAAGAGGAGTAGACCTATTGGAACTTAAAGATCGGCTTCCGGCCAACTTTGTCAGTGGACATGAGCTATTGGAGGCACTAAGAATTAAAAAGGAGAAAAGTGAAGTAGAAAAACTAAGGCTAGCTGCCCAGATAGCCGATGAGGTGGTGGGGGAGACTATCGCATACATCAATCCCGGCCGGACCGAAAAAGATATCAAAAAGAAGATAAAGGAACTATTTACCCAAAGGGGAGTTAGCCTTGCCTTTGATCCTATTGTGGCCTCTGGTCCCAATAGCTCTATGCCCCACTACTGTGATGATTCCCGAACCATCCAAAAAGAGGATATCATTATTTTAGATTTAGGCTGTCAGTATGAAGGCTATTGTTCTGATATATCCAGAACTGTTTTTGTTGGCAACATCACAGAGGAACAACAGCAGGTCTATCACATCGTCCTAAAAGCCAATAGAACTGCTGAGGCAAAGGTTAAAATAGGGGTCAGCGCAGAGGATGTGGATAAAGCAGCACGGGATATCATTACCCAGGCAGGCTATGGCCAGTACTTCCTCAACAGAACAGGACACGGCATTGGTATCAGCGTACATGAAGCGCCCTACATCAGGACCGGCAACAAACAGATCTTAGAGCAGGGTATGTCCTTCAGTATAGAGCCTGGTATCTATCTCAAGAATAGATTTGGAATACGTATTGAGGATATTGTAGTGGTGGGAGATAGTAAGTCTGATATCCTGAATAATTTTTCTAAGGAGATTATTGTAATTAAATAAATAGTTTATTTTCAGAATATTAGTTTAGAAATCGTTTTTTTTCTAAATTTCTGGTTAATAATGATTTTTAAATCTTAATTACCTTTTTAATTTGATAAGTAGCTTTATTAATTATCCGGAATATTATAATATTATTTAAAAAGCTGCCACTGAGTTACCACCTCAGTAGCAACTCTCTGCTTATTTTTATCCCATATTTGATCAGATATCAGCTGTTTTGATTTATCTTGCTGGGGGAATATTTTTTGTTGCACCATAATTTCTCCTGGATATTTAATTTCATGATGATATAAAACCTGTAGATGTTTTAGGGTATAATGCTGTTTTATTATCTCGGGCTTGTTTTCCATAATCCAGCCTATATATCTGGAGTTATGAACATGACCCAGGATATCAATATCTTGCATTTGAACAACATATTCTTTTTCTTCATTTTGATATTTAGGTTCCCTGAGAAGGAATGAATTTATAATTGATAAGGAGCATGCTTCTACTGGTTTAATTAGCCAAAGATTTGATAATGCCAAAGGTATTTTTGCTGGTCTTTGTTTATTCATATTATAGAAGATCCAGTGAGAAGACGCCTTAATTATACTCTCATTCTGATTGCTTTTTATTAAAAACTCTCGATAAGCGAAACATCTCTTAATCCGAGAAATCCAGGTTTCGATTTCAATCCTCTCTCTTAAATGAGGCCATCTATTAATACTGATATTCCAGGAGAGTAGTATCCAGGAATATCCTTTTTTAAATAAGGTTTCTATGGAATAGCCTAATGATTCAGAGTGGTGTCCTGCAGTATCATTAAAATAGTCGATTAATTTAACTGGATTTAATTGCTGATTATTTAAAACATCATATGAATGTACTTCAAATGTTTTATTAAAAGCCTGTTTCATAATTCCTTGATATAAATTCTAATTTTAAATATTTTTAATTATCAAAATTATCAAAATGCTCAGAATGCAACATTGCTTTATATTATAATAAAGAGAAATTTTTAAGGCAAGTGTTACTATAATATTATTTCATTTGACGAAGATATTAAATTATAATAAAATCTAATTTAGCTTTAGAGCTAATTATTATCCTCTCATCTAAATGCGCCCGTGGCTCAATTGGATAAAGCAACTGACTACGGATCAGTAGATTGGGGGTTCGAGTCCCTCCGGGCGCACCTTTTTAACATCATACTATCTGGAAAATTAAAACTGAAAAATAAATATTCTATACTCTAAAAAATTGTCAGTAAAAGTTTTTATATAAAAATAGAGTGAAAAAGTAATAAAAGGATTTCAAGGGAGTAAGCTCCCCTGACCATAGCTTAGCCTTAGCTAAGGTTAAAAATATTTCTTATCTTTATATAGGTAGAGTAGTTTAATGATAGATAATATTCACCAGATGATAATGCAAGAAGCGATTCAACTGGCCTGGGAGGCTTTTTACAGGGAAGAGGTTCCGGTTGGAGCATTAATCGTTTTAGATGAACAGATTATTGCCAGGGCATTTAATGAGAAGGAAATGACCCATGACCCCACCGCTCATGCTGAAATTATAGCACTACGTGAAGCATGTGCCAGAGTAAATAGCTGGCATCTGGATGATGCAATAATGTATGTAACTTTAGAACCATGTCCCATGTGTGCTTATGCTATCATTCAAGCCCGACTAAAGAAACTCATTTTTGGAGCATATGATCCTAAAGCAGGAGCTGCGGGCAGTGTTATTAACATTTTTGAAAAAAAGCTGTTTAACCATGAGATAGAAGTCATTGGTGGTATCCTGGAGGATGAATGCGGCGCAGTATTGAAGAAGTTTTTCCTGAATAGAAGATAATATGTCTGTCATTATCAGGTCATAAGGAGAGGTGGCTGAGTCCGGTTGAAGGCGCTCGACTCGAAATCGAGTAGGCGGCTAATAACTGTCTCGCGGGTTCGAATCCCGCCCTCTCCGCCAATTGGATAAAGAAAGGGTTAGCTCGTCCTCTGCGAGGACTCAGCTGTCGAATTTAGGTACAAATTTAATTTTTTGTCTTTATTCCACGAAGCGGAACGCCAGAAGCAGGCTTTTCGAATTTTTATGATTTATTAAATCCATTTTATTTGATAGTATAGAAATGAAAACAATAATTATATATCTTACTACAATACTATCAAAACTTTGAAATTATGATAAGTGGAAAAACAATCGGTAAAAATATCAAGAAAATGCGAGTAAAACTTGGCTTAACGCGAAATGATTTAGCCAAGAAAGCGGATATAAAAAATACAAAGCTTACCAAGATCGAAAGCGGTATAGTTAATAAACCAAGCGTTCAAACTATGGCAAAAATCGCCCAAGCTCTTGGTGTTTTAATAGAGAATTTATTAAATAAATCGGCGACAATGAACAAGGAAGATACTGACAAACACAATAGAACCTGAAAAAATATTTGCTCGAACTTTTTTTTGGCCAAAAGTGGGATTTTTTCATTTTTAATCATAGCGGACTTTTAATGTTTTTAAGTTTTGGATATGTTACTTTGGTATAAATCTGAGTTGTTCTGATATTCCGATGCTCCAAAAGTTCCTGTACATATCTGACATCCATGCCATTTTCTAAGAAGCCATTGAGGGGTCAGATACTGTCTTGAAATATCACTTTTTTGTTATATTTCAAGACCTTACCCCCAAGACATTCTATAATTAATAAATATTTTTATTCATTTTTAAGATAAGGAGAAAATATATTTATGAGAAATAAGCAAGCACTGTTGGTGATTGATATGCAAAAAGAAGGCTTGTTAAATAGAGAAGTATTTAGAAAACAAGAGTTAATTAATAATGTAAATAGCTTAATAGATTTTTTTCACAGAAAGAATAAGCCCATATTTTTTATCAGACATACTAATCAGTCTTTTTTAAAAGAAAACACTGAAGGCTGGCAAATATGTGAAGAGCTGAATTTATCCGGAGCAGACATAATTATAAACAAGAAAAATGTCAATGTCTTTCGAGAACCACATTTTTTAACTTTGCTTAAGGAGTTTAACATAACAGAGGTGGTAATCACCGGATTAGTTTCCAATGGATGTATTAAAGCAGCCGTTCTTGGTGCATTAGAGATGGGATTTTCAGCAATATTAATTAGCGATGGACATAGCACCTTCCATAAGAATGCGGAAAAGATTATTTCAGATTGTAATTTACAACTGGGAAAGCAGGGAACCAAGGTAGTTCCTACTGTCTCCTGGCTAAAAATGCAATTATAGATTTCTATAATGTGAAAAAAATAAAGATGAGATAAAATATTGTAACTGGAGCTGGAAAGCCTATTTGCAGTGGAAAAAATACTAAACTATTTTCCCTACCGGGTAAAATAAGTTTCATAATAATCAGGAAATAGGAGAGAAGCCTATGAAAAATGTTCCGGATTCACCCAAAGATATCGATGAATATATCGTCAACTTTCCACCTAAAGTACAAGAAATTCTAAAGCAGATAAGAACTACAATTAAAGCAGCTGCACCCGGTGCACAGGGAACAATCAAATATCGGATGCCCACATTTGTTTTAAGTGAGAATCTGGTACACTTTGCAGCCTATAAGAGCCATATTGGATTTTACCCCATACCTTCTGGAATTGATAAATTCAAGGACGAACTATCATCCTATAAACACGCGAAAGGTTCAGTTCAATTCCCTATCGATAAGCCAATACCTTTAAGGTTGATCAGGAAAATAGTGGAATTCCGGGTAAAAGAAATCAAAGCGAAAACATCAGCCCAAAAGAAGTAATAGTTGAAGAAATAAGAATCTATAATAGAATAGAAAAATAATACTTTAGATAAATTGAGAATAGTGCAATCTGATCAATCAGGATAAGCAAAGCACTTTTTTCTGCCAGTACAAAAAATGCAGCTATAGAAAGAACTGTTACCCAGGTTCAGTAATTAAATAATTCTATTAGTAGTTTGTAGTCATTTATAACAAATAATTGACAGGGAGGATGAAAATGAGAGTAGCCATCTATCAAATAGATGCCTTTACCAATGAGCAATTTAAGGGAAATCCTGCGGCGGTATGTCCTCTGAAAGAATGGATAAATGATAATTTAATGCAAAGCATTGCTGCAGAGAATAATCTTTCCGAAACCGCTTTCTTTATAAAAAGGGATGATGAATATGAATTGCGTTGGTTTACTCCCAAAGGGGAAGTTGACTTATGCGGACACGCTACTTTAGCTAGCGCTTATGTTATCTTTACCTATCTGGATAAAAGAATTACAAGGGCTATCTTTCAGACTAAAAGCGGAAGGTTAGAGGTAAGCAAGGAAGGGAGTAATCTGGCTATGATCTTTCCTTCCCGGGAAGGAAAATCGTGTAATGCTCCAGAATTGCTTATAAAGGGTCTGAGAAAGAGACCGAAAGAGGTGTACCTATCCAGGGATTATATGGCAGTATTTAAAACAGAAGAAGAAATCAGGAATTTAACATTAGATATGGAGGCATTAAAGCAACTGGACGGATTGGGAACAATTGTAACAGCCAGGGGAGAAGGGGTGGATTTTGTCTCCCGGTTTTTTGCCCCGAAGCTGGGAGTGGATGAAGATCCGGTGACTGGTTCCAGCCATTGTACTTTAATACCTTATTGGAAGAGAGTGTTGGGGAAAAATGAATTCGTAGCATTACAGTTATCGAAGAGAGGTGGAAAAATTTTCTGTACTGATTTGGGTGAAAAAGTCAAAATCTCCGGAGAAGCGGTAACTTATTTAGTAGGACATATCAACATTTAATCTTTTCCTGAAAGGATGAATAGAGTGAAAAATATTGGTGAATACCACGTAAAAACATTTCCAGCCAGTCAATTAGCGACCATCGATATTGGATTTATCAGTCATATGAAACAGTATGTCAGGGCGTTGATAGAACTGGATGTTACGGTAGCGCGAAAACTGATTTATGAAAAAAGAAGGCAGAATCAGAATATATTATGCTCTTCCCTGTTTCCAGCGAGTATTTATCCTATTTCTTTTACCATCGGCTCGATTATTAAAAAGCCTGGGGTAAAAAATAAAAGGGTAGAGATCAGAGAATATCTTTATGTTACAGTGTTAGTTGATCACGATATCATTGATGGTGCTCCTGCAGTTAGAGCCCTGTCTAAACTTACCAGACTGGTGGAAAGAGGATATGGTTGGGAGGGAAATTGAAGATTAAGGGATATGGTCTTGAAATATAAAAAAGTGATATTTCAAAGCCTGACTAAAGAAGTTTTGTTGTTTATAATTGTTCTATTGATTAATATATTATAGTATTAGAAAAAATAAATATTTAACAGAAGGATATTTAAAAATGGTTAAATGTATAAATACAGATAGAAGGTATAAATGTATTATAGAAAGTTCAAATAGTAAACTTTTTTCAGATACTACCAGGGATAAAGGTGGCTCTGAAGAAGGAATCAGACCTCATGAATTGTTGGAAGCAGCCTTAGCTTCCTGTTTAAATATCACTATTAGAATGACTTTAGATAACTTAAGAATTAAGGCGGATAATATCCTGGTTAGAGTTAATTTGGTAAGAAATGTTGAAGACAAAACAATCTTTAATTATGAATATAACATTAATGCAGAGTTAAATAATTATCAAAAGGAAAAAATAGAGGAATCTGTTACCAATTGCCCAGTAAAACAGACCTTACTAAAAGAGATTAGTTTTAACAAAATCAATTAATATATTTTAATACAAGATCATCTAGTGGTTCTTAATGAGAATTTGGTGATTCGGAGAACATAAATAGGAGGCCAAGTATGCGTATTGATTGTATTATTGGAATGAGCTTAGATGCCCGGATTGATTGGATAAAAAATCCTCAAGAATTACAGGAAATTTACTATGGTATCGTTATACAATCACAATATGATGGTATTATTTGTGGCAGCACAACCATATTGGATGCAACTTATGATGAAAACAATACTGAAAAATATTCCCATCAACAATTAATTGTCATTGATAGTAAAGGTAAAATAAAAAATTGGCCAATTATTAAAAAGCAAGCTTGGTGGAACGATAAGCCTATTGTTTTTTGCTCAAAGGAAACCAAAACTGATTATCTTAATAAACTGGAAGAGGAGGATATTAATTATATTGTTACAGGGGAACACAGAGTCAAACTAAAAGACTCATTATTAATAGTTGAAAAGAAGTATGGAATTCAAACATTACGAATTGACAGTGGTGGTAGTTTATTAGGCCATATGCTTCGAGAACAGCTGGTTGATAATATTGTCACGATCATTGTTCCTCAAATGACGGGAGGAATGAGTCCTAAAAATATTTTTGTTGCTAACGATCTTGATAATATTGATGGCGTTATCTCCTTGAAATTAAAGGATTGTAAAGTAATCAAAAAACAGTATGTTGTTATCAAACATGAAGTACAAAAATGATTAGGATTATTATTTTTTATTTTAACTCCAACTCCAATAAGAATGAAGAATTTTTAGAGCTTAAACAATTTTCCCAGCAAAGTCCAGCCAACAGCATTTATCCAGCTATGTTGACCAGCGCCTTCGCCAAAATTTCCTCTAATCAAAAGCTCCCTTCAGTAACTTCGGGTAAATGAAAAATGTTTGGTGTAATTTGAAATGCTTCCATTAAGGAGAATAAAGGAGAATAAAAGAATGAAAGCTCGGATATTTTACTTTACTGGAACAGGAAACTCCCTCGTAGCTGCTAAGAAAATTGCTGAGGGTATAGGAGGATGTATAGATCCAGTAGTAAGATATAAAGAACAACAAACGGTTAAAATAAAAGAAGAGGTAATCGGAATCGTATTGCCCGTATATCTTGCTCAGGTTTATGGCATCCCAGAAATCGTGAGGCAGTTTCTTGGGAAGATAGAATATGTAAAAAACAAATATTACTTTATCGTATGTACCCATGGTGGATATGCCTATCCAAATGCATTTCCAACGATTAACCGTTGTGTTAAAATTGTGAGGTCACATGGCGGGGAAATAAATGGTAGATTCTATGCCCGATTTCCAATGAATAACTTAGATTATGAACATATTCCAGTTCCTATCGAAAGAGACACCTCAATAATATTGGCAAAAGCAGAAAAAAAGATAGAATTAATAATTGAAATGATATTAAAAAAGAAAAAAGGAGATATTATTATTCAGGATGTTTTTAATTTCACATTAGGACGACTATTATCGATTGCCAAGGAACCAATAATGAGATCCATGAGGAAATATGCTCAGGAAAAGGAAGATTCAAAATTAACCTATCCCCAACTTGTCCATTTATCGGACAAGAGTATAAAATTTAATGAAGAAAAATGCATTGGATGCGGGATATGTGAAAAAGTCTGTCCTGTTAGCAACATCAAAATGGACCATGGAAAACCATTTTGGATGCATAACTGCGAAATGTGTTTTGCTTGCGATGAATGGTGTCCGCAAAAGGCAATCCATCATTGGGGAAAACTGGAGGGAAAAGACTATCACCATCCCTCTATTGCAGTAACAGATATTATAGAGCAAAGGAAATTGGGGTCTATAATTGAAAAATAACAAAAAGTGATATTTCAAGACAGTATCTGACTCCCAAAACCAAAACTGAAAAAGCTGTCTACCCCTGTAGCTTTATTGAAGAAACCCCACCAAAAGATTTTATGGAGTGGATTGATTAATGATAAATAAAACATTTTAAAAACAGTGAAGGATAAACAAATGAATCAGTATGAAAAAAAATTACAAAAGTTTATTAAGGATAATCATATTCAATGTGAATATCTACAATTCGATCAATCATGTCATTCAGTTTTAGAAGCGGCCAGAGCAGCAAATGTGGATCCTGATGATTGTGTAAAAAATATCTGCTTGATTGATGCAGAAGATCATTTAATTGTAGCTATCGTGAAAGGCGATGACAGGGTAAGTACTTCCAGGGTTGGGAGAGCTTTAAATATAGAAAGACCGCGTACTGCCACGCCTGATGAAATTTTAAAGAAAACAGGTTATCCCTGTGGTGGGACGCCTTCTTTTGGATATCAGGCTGAATTTCTTGTTGATCCGGCTGTTATGGAAAAAAATATTATTTTAACTGGGGGAGGGTCTGAATACTCACTTATAAAAATATCTCCGAAAGAGTTGCAGAAAAAGAACAATGGTAAAGTTGTAAAAATCAGGAAATAACTTATCGCTATTGCCTATAGGATGATTCCCTGATTCCTGGCGTTTTTGAAATCATAACTATTTTTAATCATGGGACTATAGGTAACAGAGTTTTTTATATCATCAAGAGAAGTGAATAATTTTTTTGATAAGGATGGATTTTCAGAAATAAAAGGAGACAAAAAATGAATATGGATATTGTAAGAAGAATGGCACAGGTATTTCTAACACTTTTAATACAGAGCATTATCCTTTTTGTTTCTGCCGGGACACTGAGCTGGAATTGGGCTTGGATTTTTATCGTCATCGGAATATTTATTTTAGTGATTAATTATACTGTACTGCCCAGGGAAGTGATTGAAGAAAGAGGAAGAGAAAAGAAAAATGTTAAAAAATGGGATAAAATATTGATGAGCATAAATATTGTTCCAATCTTGGGAATCTATGTTCTTTCTGGATTGGATTATCGGTTTAGCTGGAGCCCCTATTTGCATTATAGTATTCATATTCTTGGCATTATTGCTGTATTTTTAGGGTCGATGCTCTTCACCTGGTCAATGGTATCAAATAAATTCTTTTCTACCATGGTCCGTATTCAGGATGAGCGAGGTCACAGCATAGCAGCAGAAGGACCATACAGGTATGTACGGCATCCCGGCTATGTCGGTTATATAGTAATGGCGATAGCTACACCACTGACTTTAGGTTCAATTTACGCTTTACTGATGTCCTTTCTTGTTATGATAATATTCATCATTCGTACTATATTGGAGGATAAAACCTTACTTAAGGAGTTGGAAGGCTATAAAGGGTATTCTAAAAAAGTGAAATACAGGTTAATTCCTTGTATATGGCTATATGGTCATATTTAATTGTCCCCAGAGATATAATATAATTAATCAAATTTTTATATCTTTAAAAATCAAAGCATCAAGGACTGCACCTAATACGACTTATTTTACTAGTTGTCAATATGTATTCAGGCTGATAGTTTAGCTTGGAAACCATTGTCTGATTAAATTTTAGAGATTGTGTGGAAGTAGTTTATGGAAATAAAGTATCGAGAGATTGGCATATGCGGTCTATCCTGCCGACTTTGCCCGCATTATCACATGAATACCGAAAGCCGCTGTCCGGGATGTAAAAGTGATGGCAGGATAAAAGTGGGATGCCCTTTTATTGCCTGTGCCATTAAGAGAAAGGGACTTGAATTTTGCTGGGATTGCGCTGATAGCAGTTTCTGCGAAAGATGGAAAAATCACCGAAATGCGGGGAAAAAGGTAGATTCATTCAAATGCTACCAAAAATTAGAAGATGACATTGCATTGATTTGTGAAATAGGTATTATAGCGTTTGAGAAGGTCCAGAAAAAGAGAGAGCAATCATTAAGAGAGATGTTGGCAAAGTTTAATGAAGGACGTTCTAAAAGCTATTATTGTATTGCAGCTACTATTCTGGAGATCGGAGAGCTGGAACAGGCATTAGCAGAGGCAAAGCAAAAATCTATTGGACTGGATATAAAAGGTAAATCCAGATACCTTCATTCTATATTGGATGATATCGCCAGGAAGAAAAAATATTATCTAAAGATAAGAAGGGGAGAATAAATGATGGAAGAAATTAATCTCAATGATTTTTCATCAACGAATCCCAGGATTAAATATACCTGTGCTAAACAATCCATTATTGTTTCCCAAGAGAAACCTGGCCAACTTTATCCGGACATTGATTTTTTCATTGAACTGCTTGATAGCTCAAACAATATAATAAAATGGACAGCGATCCGGGTTATCGGAAACCTGTCCAAGGCAGACCGGGAAGATAAGATTAGCTTCATTCTTCCTCGTTTGTTGGATTTTTTAAGACGTGGAAAGCTAATTACAGTTAATAATACAATTCTGGCACTGACCGAAATCGCCAAGAACAAATCAGAACATTCAGATAGAATTATGAATGAACTGCTTAAAATAGAAGACTATCGTCTTGAAACACCGGGATGTACCAATATTGCCATTGGTAAAACATTAATTGCTTTTAATAAGCTGAAGGGCTTGATACCAGATAAAAGAAAAATAATACCCTTCATTGAAAAGCAAAAAAATAATCCCAGAGATGCCACCAGGAAAAAGGCGTTAATGCTATGCAAGAAGATTTTTAAATAGACAGATATAAAAAATTGACAATTATTTTTTAAGGAGGAGCGAATATGACTCAAGTTTTATCCGTTTGCGGATTATTATGTGACCAATGTGAATATTTCAATAGCCATTGTGCAGGCTGTCAAGCTGTTAGAGGATCTACCTTCTGGGCACAAGAGGCTTTTCCGGATAAAATATGCCCTCTATATCAATGCTCGGTGATGGAAAAGAGATATTCTCATTGTGGCCAATGTCCTGAACTTCCCTGTAAAAAGTATGCTAACCTGAGAGATCCTAATATTTCTGAAGAAGAGCATGATCAATCAATCAAAGAAAGAGTTTCAAGAATGAAACAAATGGAAAAATAAAAAGTCTTTATCTTAATAAGAGGTGATCATATGGATTATGCTCAGGTTATAAAGAAACTTTCAGCCTGTGGATTGGATTGCAGCATATGTTTCTCTCTGCCTTTAATCTGCCAAAAGAGGTTTATATTGCTACAGCCGGAGCCATTGGTTTGTTAATGATTCAACCAGAATCGTTACCTATTTTCTTAAAATTCTTTTGAAAAACTACTTATATATTCTGTAAATTAATATTATGTTAGAATATGCTAAAATATTAATAGTAAAATAAAAAATCAGGGAGAGATATATGATTATTAAAAAATTATCAGATATGCCTATCATGAAAACTGCACATAATGTTGATGCCAGAAATCTCTAAAACACCGAGAACGCAGTCATTTCTGTTATTACATTAAGACCAGGACAATCTTTAAAAAAACATATTACACCTGTAGATGTAGCTTTTACGTTTTATATGGCAGGGGTGTGGTTGAAATAGGAAATGAGAAAAAAGCCGTTGAAGCCAATACATTAATCGAGAGTCCTAAAGATATCGTGCACTGCTGGTATAATGGGAGCGATACAGATCTTTACTTTATGGTCATCAAGGTATCCAGACCTGACAGGGAAACCAAATTCATTTCATAATGACGTTTTCAATAGGTGATCAAAATAAAAATTATAAGAATAAAGTTGAAATGTACAGGTTAGCATAATGAAAATTTTAGTAGTATACAAATCAAAAACAGGATTCACAGAAAAATATGCTCGCTGGATAGCTAAAGAACTGAAAGCAGATATTTTTGATTACCATAAAGTAAAACAGAAAAAATTAGAGAGATATGATATCATTATTTATGGTGGCAGTCTTCATGCTGTGGGGATTATAGGAGTAAAAATAATAACCCAGAATCTCAATAAATTGAAAAACAAGAAGGTAATTGTTTTTGCTGTGGGTGCATCCCCCTTCCGGCAAGAGGTTATCAAGGAAGTTAGAGATGAAAATTTTTCTAAAGAAGAACAGGAATATATTAAATTCTATTATCTTCGTGGCGGTTTTAATTATAATAAATTACCTCTTTGGGATAAAATTCTAATGAAACTGCTACAAATGAAATTAAAGAGAAAAAAGATTCTGACACCTGATGACAAAGGATTGCTAAATGCTTATAAAAAACCAGTAGATTTTACCTGTAAGGAAAATATAGCAGAAATAGTGTCCTATGTGCAGTCTCTTAGTGCCTAAAATAGCACCATAATTGTTTTTATAGATTTGGAGCACATATAAATGATTTTACCTCATGCCAGGGATTTAGATTTTGATAAGTTAATGGAAAAGCTATATTCTGAGATTTTGGCTTTTGATCATCTCCCCTTGATTAATCAGATAAAAAAACAAGAAGAATATTCTTATCGAGTTTTAATAAGTACAGTATTATCTTCTCGTACTAAAGATGAAATTACTGCTCAGGCGACAGAAAGGCTATTCAGAAGAGCACCAGATGCAGTAAGCTTATCCCGAATGACTGAAGAGGAGATTATAAGTTTAATTTATCCGGTCGGATTTTATAGGATAAAGTCAAAAAATATAAAAAATCTTGCCAATATTCTGATCAAGAAATATAACAGAACAGTACCTGCTAATATTAGCGATCTAATGCAATTACCCGGAGTTGGTAGAAAGACAGCAAATTTAGTTCTGGGTATTGCTTTTAATATTGATACTATTACTGTGGATACCCATGTTCATCGAATATCTAACCGCATTGGTCTTGTTAAGACCAAAAGCCCTGCGGAAACAGAACAGGATTTAATGAAGATATTGCCACAAAAATACTGGATTTCTTTTAACACCTATTTAGTAGCACATGGTCAAAAAATATGTAAACCTATATCACCATGGTGTTCACAATGTAAAATTATTTCCTTTTGCCAGCAGATTGGAGTGACCAAGTATCGATAATTAAGCCAATATAATAACAGCTGAAATCAACTTTTACAACATCTGTGATAATAAAGCAGTATAACTTAAAATAAAATTTGTATCGCTTTTCATCCGGTTTTATTAAGCAGAACAGAATCAGGAGAATTTTTCCAGCAGAAAATTATAGAAAAAGTGGATTTTTTTAACAAAATGTATTAAAATTAAAGACTGTCTGCATCTATATTAGATTGAACTAAAGGGAATATTGTTATATCTTTTTGGAGAGGTACCGAAGTGGTCATAACGGGATCGCCTGGAGAGCGATTGGGCGGCCAAAAGCTGTCTCGCGGGTTCGAATCCCGCCCTCTCCGCCATATTTTGGAATGATGACCGTGCTAGATGGGGAGTTAGCGGTGCCCTGAACCTGCAATCCGCTAGAGCAGGATCGAAAGCCTATTTAAGGTCTTATCTTTTCAAGGTCTGACTGGAATAAGTGATGTTGAAGACTGGGTCCTGTGCAGCAAAGAATTACTAATCCCGTCAGGTCTGGAAGGAAGCAGCGGTACGTAAAACTCTTTGGGTGCCGCAGGGAAACCTGGTTGGAGTTAACTGTTTCAATATCGCTTGGGAAGATAGATCGAGGATAGGGCACGGTCATCTCTTTGCAAGAATTATATCAGAATTGTGACGGAAATTGTAAATGGCTCAATACCAATCCATCTATAGAAAATGGAGACCTCAATCCTTTGAAGATGTTGTAGGTCAGAATCATATCACCCAGACTCTAAGGAATGCTATTAAACTGGATCGAATCTCTCATGCTTACCTTTTTTCCGGTCCTCGTGGTGTTGGGAAAACTACTACTGCTCGAATTTTGGCTAAAGCCCTCAATTGTCAGAATGGTCCTACAGAGCATCCCTGTAACCAATGCTCCTGTTGTATCCGTATTAATAAAGGTCAATCTATGGATGTATTGGAAATTGATGGAGCTTCAAATCGTGGGATTGAAGAAATTAGAGAGTTAAGAAGTAAAATTGGTTTTGCTCCCGCAGAGGGAAGATACAAAATATATATTATTGATGAAGTGCATATGCTAACTAATGAGGCGTTTAATGCTTTGTTAAAAACTTTAGAAGAACCCCCCAGTCAGGTGTTATTTATTTTCGCTACTACTGCATCTCATAAGGTTCCTAAGACAATTTTATCTCGTTGCCAATGTTTTTATTTTCATAGAATTTCCATTGAGGAGATGGTAGAAAAATTAAAAAGAATTGCCGAAGAAGAAAAACTAAATATTGATTTATCTTCTTTGCGTTTAATTGCTGAAAGTGCCACTGGTTCTATGAGAGATGCAGAAAGTATCTTAGATCAGGTTATTACTTACAGTGAAAACAAGGTTACACCCGAAGAGGTCAGAGATATTTTAGGATTTATGCCACGTGAAATATTCTGGCAATTAATAGAGGCTATAATTAATCATAATACTGAGATAGGACTTAAGTTGATTAATAAACTAGTCAGAGAAGGAGTAGAGCTAAATCAATTTGTCCAGGATTTGCTTATTTATACTCATAATGTTTCTCTTCTTAAAGTTTTAGGCAAAGATAATCCTTATTCTCATCTATACCTGGAAAGCTCAGAGTTGAACAAAATCTGGGTATTGTTAGTAAATACTGATATTAAGACCATATTTGATATTATAGAAGAATTAAAAATAATTGAGGAAAGGATAAGGTTCCATCATTATCCCTGGGTTTTATTGGAATTAATGATAGTAAAGCTAACTCATGCTAAAGACAAATCTACCCAACAGGAATCTCTTGCCGCAGATATTATTAGTAAAAGTGTTACTGTTAAAAAGGTAGAAAAAATACAGCCAGCAATAGAGAAAGACAAAAATGAATATCCTTCTAAAGATAAAGTCACAACAAATATGAAAAACCAAAAAAAGTATGAACTTGAAAAATTATGGCCAAAAGTGCTATCCAGAATAAAGAAGGAAAAAATTTCTCTTTATGCTTTTTTAATGGCTGGAAATAGCATTGGCATTGAGGATGACCAATTAATTGTTAGTTTTTCAGCAGATTGTCTTTTTCATAAAGAAAGTCTGGAAAAAAAGGAAAATAAAGAAAAGGTAGAGACAATTTTAAAAGAAGAGTCAAATTGTGAAATTAAATTGAAATGTATTATCGAAGAAAATAAGAGCAAAGAAGACAAACGCTTTGCTTTAGAAAGGAATAAAGGTAAAATAAAAGATAACCATTCTTTGGTTAAACCGGTAGTGGGAGAGAAGAAAAAGAATGATAGCAATAAAGAGGAAAATTTGACTGAGAATGATATTTTAAAAAGAGCTCGTGACTTATTTGGTGGAGAGATAAGCAAAGAATAAGAAAAGAGGTTGTTAAATATGGATATGAAATTCTTAATGAAGCAGGCTCAAGAGATGCAGAAAAAAATGGAAGCTCTAAAAGAAGAGCTATCCCTTAAGGAAATAAAAGTTACCTCCGGAGGCGGCATGGTAGAATTAGTTATTAATGGACAGCAGGAAATTAAAGAAATTCATATTGAGCCAGATATTATTGACTCTGAAGATAAAGAAATGTTAGAAGATTTAGTTCTGGCAGCAGTCAATGAAGGGATTAGACAATCTAAAGAAATGGTAAATGAAGAAATAATGAAATTAACTGGTGGTATGAATCTACCAGGATTATTTTAATGGTTAATAAAAAATGAGTTATCAATATGCAAGACCATTAGCTATATTAATTGATGAATTATCAAAACTCCCTGGTATCGGCCCCAAAACTGCCCAGAGATTGGCATTATATATTCTAAATATTTCTAGAGAAGAAGCAGGAGTATTAGCTCAGTCTATTATCAATGCCAAGGAGAAGATTAAAAGATGTCAGATTTGTCATAATCTTACTGATCAGGATATCTGTGAAATATGTCAAGAAAAGACCAGACAGAGAGATACTATTTGTGTTGTAGAAACAGCGCGAGATTTAATGGCACTGGAAAAGACAGGGGGATATAAGGGATTGTATCATGTTTTACTGGGAGCCATTTCTCCTCTGGATGGAGTAGAACCAGATCATCTAACTATTGATCATCTTATTTCTCGCTTAAAAACTGAGAAAATAACGGAAATTATTTTAGCTACCAATCCTAATATCGAGGGAGAAGTAACTGCTTCCTATATTGCCAGGCTGGTTAGACCTTTAGGTATAAAGGTAACAAGAATTGCCTATGGAATACCCATAGGGGGCGATTTGGAATATGCTGATGAAGTAACCTTAACACAAGCCTTAATAGGAAGGCAAATTTTTAAAAATGAAAAATAAGGTGATAAATAATTAATGGAGGTATTTCTTATGAAAAAAATTATTGAAGTTCGATGGCATGGCAGAGGTGGGCAGGGTGCCGTTACCGCTTCTAAGTTGCTTGCCACTTCTGCCCTGGCTGAGGACAAGTATATTCAGGCCTTTCCTGAATATGGACCAGAAAGGATGGGTGCACCCATTCAGTCTTTTACCAGGATAAGTGATGAACCAATTAAGATTCACTGTCATGTAACTAATCCAGATATGGTAGTAGTACTTGATCCAACCCTAATTGGCACCGTTGATATTACGGAAGGATTACCTGATGAGGGCATAATTGTGGTCAATACTAATAAAACTCCAGCTGAAATAAGAAAAAAACTTGCTGTAAAAGGTAAAAAAATATTTACTATTGATGCCAGTAAAATTGCTCAAGAGGAGTTGGGGCGTCCACTACCCAATACCCCGATGATTGGAGCCTTAATTAAGGCAACAGGGTTGTTAAAGTTAAAAAATGTGATTAATGATATAAAGAGTAAATTTTCCGGCAAGTTTAGCCAAAAAGTTATTGAGGGAAATGTAAAAGCAATAGAAAGAGCATATCAGGAGGTGAAAAGCGAATGAGCGCTATTAAACAAAAGGGATGGAAAGAGATTCCCAAAGGAGGTTTGATTCTGGAAGCGGGAAACTCCGAACAGTATGAGACCGGTTCCTGGCGTTCTCAAAGACCGGTAAGAGATGAACAAAAATGTACACATTGCCTGATTTGCTGGGTCTTTTGCCCGGATTCTTCAATTATAGTAGAGGATGGCAAGATAAAGGGCATTGATTATAAGCATTGTAAGGGTTGTGGCATTTGTGCTGCTGAATGCCCGGCAAAAGCTATTGAAATGAAAGATGAAAATGAATTTAGAGAAAAGGAGGGAGTAAAAAAATGAGCACTAAGACAGTAGCTATTACGGGAAATGGAGCAGCTGCTTATGCTTTTAAACAGATAAATCCTGATGTTGTAGCTGCTTATCCTATTACTCCGCAGACTGACTTGGTTCAGAGTTTTTCTGAATATGTAGCAGATGGACTGGTTCATACTGAGCTTATTACTGTAGAAAGTGAACATAGTGCCATGAGTGCCTGTGTTGGAGCTGCTGCTGCCGGCGGTAGAGTTATGACTGCTACTTCTGCAAACGGACTGGCTTTAATGTTTGAAATTTTATATATTGCGGCTTCCAGCAAATTACCCATCATTATGCCGGTAGTTAATAGAGCATTATCTGGACCTATTAATATCCATTGTGACCATAGTGATACTATGGCAGCTAGAGATGCGGGGTGGATTCAGATTTATTCTGAAAATGCTCAGGAAGCTTATGATAACATTATTCAGGCAGTTCGTATTGCAGAAAATATGAAGGTTAGACTACCAGTTATGGTTATGTATGATGGATTCATCATCTCCCACGGCATTGATAGGGTTGATTTTTTAGATGATACTACTGTCCATGATTTTGTTGGCAAGTATCAACCAAATTACCCACTGCTTGATATTGACAAACCATTAACCTTTGGTCCCCTGGATCTCTATGATTATTATTTCGAACATAAGCATCAACAGGCTGAAGATATAAAAAATTCTAAACCGGTTATACTGGAAATTGCTAAGGAATTCAGGGAAATTTCAGGTCGAGAATACGGTCTATTTGAATCTTATCATTTAGAAGATGCTGAAACTGCCATTGTTGTTTTATCATCAGCTGCTGGTACTGCCAAGACAGTAGTTGATGATTTAAGAGGCAAAGGTAGAAAAGTTGGTCTTTTAAAACCGAGAATTTTTAGACCATTCCCCTATATGGAAATTGCACAAGCCCTGTCACATCTGAAGGCGATTGCAATATTGGATCGTTCTGTCTCTTTTGGAGGTTTTGGAGGCCCTCTCTTTACTGAAATTAGGTCAGCAATGATGGAATTTGGAAAGGTACCGCAGAACATCAATATAATCTTTGGTTTAGGTGGACGAGATATTAACCAGCAAGATATCACGGGGATTTATGACCAATTGGATGAAATTGTGAAATTTGGTAAGGCGAAAGAAAGAATACAATATCTTGGAGTAAGAGAATAGGTGGTGAAATAAGATGGCAAAATTAAAAGAATTAACTAAGAAACAGGATGTTTTAAGCCCGGGACATCGTTTATGTGCCGGCTGTGGCGCTTCTATTGCTGTTCGGCAGGTTTTATCTGCCTGTGATGACCCTGTAGTAGTAGCCAGTGCCACTGGTTGTCTGGAAGTAGCAACTACCATTTATCCCTATACCAGCTGGCGTTCATCATTCATTCATAATGCTTTCGAGAATGCAGCTGCTACTATCAGTGGTGTGGAGGCTATGTATCAATCCCTCAAGAAACAGGGAAAGATTGATAAAGAGATAAAATTTATTTCTTTTGGTGGAGACGGTGGTACCTATGATATTGGCTTACAGTCTTTATCTGGTGCCTTAGAGAGAGGTCATGACTTTGTCTATGTCTGTTACGATAATGAAGCCTATATGAATACCGGGATTCAACGTTCCAGTGCTACACCTCGTGGAGCCTGGACTACCACTACACCATGTGGTAAAGTAATTCCTGGTAAAACACAATACCGGAAGGATTTAACCGGGATTATTGCAGCTCATAAAATTCCTTATGTGACACAGGCTTCCATCTGGCGCTGGAATGACTTAATTGATAAAGCACATAAAGCTTTCTATACCAAAGGGCCAGCCTTTTTGAATGTGCTATCTCCCTGTCCCAGAGGTTGGCGTTTTCCCTCAGAAGATACTATCAAAATGGCTAAGCTTTCTGTTCAAACAAATTTTTGGCCATTGTATGAAGTAGAAAATGGTAAATGGAAATTAAACTATAAACCAAAAGAGAGATTACCAGTGACTGAATGGATGAAACCACAGGGTAGATATAAACATCTTCTTACCCCGGAGAATAAATCACTAGTAGAAGAAATACAACAAGATATTGACGATAACTGGGAAAGACTGCTTACTCTATGTGGAGAGAAGCAATAACATAACAGGTAAAAAGCAACGACAATATGACATTTTTCTCTACTTGTTTAGGGAAGGTAAATAGTTTATTGGAAAACTAGACTGCTCTAATCTTTTCTTTCGATTAGGGCAGTCTATTAATTTAACTATCGTTATCTACTTAAAATTTGTTTACAAGTATTATATAATTAGTTGCAGAAGAAACATAGGAGAGATATATCGCTAAAAGAAAACGAGGAGGGTTAAAGAATGGTAGAAAAATCTACTGAAAAAACTAAAAGAGGTTTAGCTCAGATGTTAAAAGGCGGAGTAATTATGGATGTAGTAAATGCAGAGCAGGCTAAAATAGCTGAGAATGCAGGTGCAGTGGCTGTCATGGCTTTAGAAAGAGTGCCAGCTGATATTCGTGCTACTGGCGGTGTAGCACGTATGGCAGATCCCAGGAAGATAAAAGAAATTATGGAAGCAGTAACCATTCCGGTAATGGCTAAGGCCAGAATTGGGCATTTTGTAGAAGCACAGGTGTTAGAAGCACTGGAGGTTGATTATATTGATGAAAGCGAAGTCCTTACTCCGGCAGATGAAAAATATCATATCAATAAATATAATTTTAAAGTTCCTTTTGTGTGTGGTGCTAGGAATTTAGGAGAAGCCTTAAGGAGAATTGCGGAAGGTGCAGCAATGATTAGAACCAAAGGAGAAGCCGGTACTGGAAATATTATAGAGGCAGTAAAGCATATGCGTTGTATGAATGAGGAAATTAGAGCAATAAAGGGATTGGATAAAGAAGAATTAATCATTAAAGCCAAAGAGTACGGTGCACCTTTTGAACTACTAATGGAAACTGCATCCTTAGGTAGATTGCCAGTAGTCAATTTTGCAGCAGGGGGTATCGCTACACCAGCTGATGCAGCGTTAATGATGCAATTAGGCTGTGACGGTGTTTTTGTTGGTTCTGGCATTTTTAAATCTGAGGATCCAGAAAAGAGGGCAAAAGCAATTGTAGAAGCTACTACACATTATAATGATCCAAAGCTTATCGCCAGAGTTTCTGAAGGATTAGGTCAGGCAATAAAAGGAATCTCTATAGACAAAATCCCTGATGAAGAAAAGATGCAGGTAAGAGGCTGGTAATTATTTGGTACATATAATATCTTAATGAGTAAACGAGTAAAATAGTTGAACAATGGTTGAGAATGAAGGAGCAATTATATATGAAAGTAGGGATTTTAGCACTACAGGGTGCATTTTTAGAGCATTTAATGATGATTAAGCAATGTGGACAGGAAGTGATACCAGTAAAAAACAAATCTGAGTTAAATCAGGTAAAGTGTCTGATAATACCTGGTGGAGAAAGTACTGCCATTGGAAGGTTAATGAATAGAAGTCAATTGGATGAAAGAATCATTGATCTTTATAATCAAACTAATATTCCTATTTTCGGAACTTGTGCTGGCATGATTTTATTAGCAAAAAAGGTAGAAGGACAACATCAACCTACTTTAGGATTAATTGATATCACTGTCAGGAGAAATGCCTATGGTAGGCAGATTGAGAGTTTTGAAGTTGAATTGGAAATTACCGGAGTCACTCCCCCTCTATTTAAAGGTATTTTTATTAGAGCTCCTTATATTACCAAAACTGGGGAAAATATCCAAAAATTGTGTTCTTTTAATCAAAATATCGTATTGGCTAAAGAGGGAAATATTCTGGTTTCATCTTTCCATCCCGAATTGGGAAATGATTTGAGAATACATCAATATTTTTTGAAAATGTGTCAATAAATTTTAATAATTTTTCTTGACAACTCCCCCTATCTCTGTTACTATCTTATTTGCCCTTCTTAAGGTAGAACCATTCTTTGGTTTAAACCGGGGGGTCCTGTACCTTGATAAACAAATAGCACCCAGCCAGATGCTTTGATCTAACTTTATCAGGTTGCCCTCACTCACAGAGGCAGCCTATTTCGGTGTCAATTTTAAGGGGAGAGCAAAGAGACGGATTTCGGTTCATCTC
>JAQUNC010000018.1:37688-42608 GCA_028717805.1 Atribacterota bacterium | reverse complement strand
CAAAGTCATTTACCGAATGCTAACCGAAGATAGGGATTATCAGATAAAAAAAGAAGCTTTAAAAGCGGCATAAAAAAGTTTGAAGATTACTTGATTTTTCAGATGGGAAGTTCAGGTCTTGAAATATTATTCTTATTATGTTTTGTAACATGTAAAGACCTGACTTACCCCGTTGCATTATTAATTCTTCATTTATTACTCATTACCTATGTTGTTTAATTCAAGTGCTCTTCAATATAAGCTTTTACCGGTTCACCGCTATCAGTTATCTTTTCTACAACTTCTAACGGTATTTTATGCTCTTCACTCATTTTGGTAAAATAACCGTCTTTATTGCCTGATTCTACTACAATTAAATGGTCAGCATAAGGGACTACTTCATCTAAAAAAGCATCAGAGAGAGCTCCTCTTCTTGCTTCACCGCCAATATGCATAACCAGAAATTTAACTTCTCGGGCTTTAATCTCTTGAATTAAGGTTTTTGATCTGGTTATTTCATCGCTCTGATCAATGCCCGCTGCTCCTAATCCTTTAGAGCTACCTCCGACTACAGCAATAACAATCTTAAAGTCTTTTATAATTTCAGGTGCAGCAATCTGTTCATAAGTAGTCGCAATCTGGAAGCGAGATACCAATACATTAATCATTCTGGCATCCGGGCTTTGGCCGATTGAGGTTATTAAGATTTGTGGAGCTTCATCTGCAGATAAGGATGTTCCGATAAAAATTATCAGGAAGAGTATTATTAATAGTCCATGAACTAATACTCTATTTGTCTTGATATTATTCATGTTGTTCATTACTAAATTTCCCTCCTTGCTAATATTTTTTCTTAAATTTTATCTTTAACTTTTAGTAGCAATAAAATAGTAACAATAACCCTTAAGATTATTTTAGCATAATCGCGAAACAATGGAAAATAAATTAACATCTTAACTTTAAAGAGTTTAAAATTAATTGAAGATGTGGTCAGCCTGTTGAAATATAACAAATAAATTGTTATATTTACTATATGGCCAGACCATTACGTATTGAATTTCCCGGTGCAGTATACCATATAACCGCTCGGGGAAATGCTAAACAAAATATTTTTTATAAAGAGAGCGACTTTGCCAATTTTTTAACTATTTTGTGTAAAGTTGTAAAGAGATATCATTTTATACTTCATTATTATTGTTTGATGTATAATCATTATCATTTACTTATCGAAACACCTGAAGGTAATTTATCCCGGGGGATGAGGCAGCTTAATGGTGTTTACACTCAATATTTCAACAAAAAGCATCAGAGAGTAGGACATCTTTTCCAGGGTAGGTATAAAGCAATATTGGTGGAAAAAGAAAACTATCTTTTAGAGCTTTCTCGCTATATTTCACTTAATCCAGTAAGAGCAAATCTTGTGCAAAATCTTGAAGAATGGAATTGGAGCGCTTATCGGCAATTTATAGGTTTAAGCAATAGGATTTCATGCCTGTCAACCGATTGGATTCTTGGTCAATTTGGCATAGAAAGAAACATGGCTATTAATGCTTATAAAAATTTTATTCTCTCCGGGGTAGATAAAAAATCACCATTACAGAACATTAAAGGACAGATTTTTCTTGGTTCTAACTATTTTACGGAAAATGTTGCTAACTTAGTAGAAAAACACGCAGAATTGTCGGAAATTACCAGGAAACAACTTTATGCTAGCAGACCATCTTTGCAAGAAATATTCCAGAATAAAAATAATGAAAAAATACAAATAGAAAAGGAAATCTATAAAGCCTATCAGAAGTATGGTTATACCTTAAAAGAAATTGCTCAATATCTATCTTTACACTACACCACTATAAGCAGAATAATTAAAAAAGTTGAAAATAAATAAAATATTTAGGTTAGGAATCAGACTTAAAATATAACAAGACATATAGAGAGTAATAATTCAAGACCTGACCCTAATGTATACTAATGTATACTAATGTATAATGTAAGTTTTTAGGGTGGAGACCCAGTGATGATAGACATCTTGATAAATCTTCTGGAGAGGTTGGTCAGGATAAATAATAGCAGTTCTTTTTAATCCCACAAAGGCATCATCAAAGGTGGAATAAATTTTAGCGCCTACTCCTGCACCGCGTGCTGCACCTTCTGCACCATCGGTATTGAATAACTCCAGTTGAGTTCCGGTGACTGCAGCGAATATTTTTTGAAAAAGAGTACTGGAAAACTGATTAGTTTTACCGGCTCTTACGATTAAAATATTAAGTCCCATGTCTTTCATAATCTCAAAACCATAATTTAGAGCAAAGATAATTCCTTCCTGGGATGCCCTTAAGAGATGTTTTAATTCATGAATGTTAAAATCCAGATGTTGAAAAGTTGCTCCGATATTCTGGTTTTCCATTGTTCTTTCCGCACCATTACCAAAGGGGAAGACCAATAAACCTGCTGATCCGGCGGGAGCCTGAGAGGATAAATCATCCATATGGCGGTAGGAAAGGGCATCTGAACCGGTAGAGAGAATCTTATTTTTTAGCCAGCTATATAGAATTCCACAACCATTAAGACATAGCAGGACACTGTACCGGGGATCATTCTTGTGATGGTTAACATGAACAAAGGTATTTACCCTGGATTTAGAGTCATAGACAGGATGATTGATAACACCATAAATAACACCTGAGGTTCCTGCAGTAGTAGCAGCTTCACCGGGATGTAAAACATTTAGAGAAAAGGCATTGTTAGGCTGGTCACCAGCACGGTAGGATATTTTGGTTCCCTCTCGTAAGCCAAGGTCATAAGCTGCCTGTGTGGTAAGTTCTCCCTGGGGGTCAAAGGTAGGAATGATATCTGGTATAATTTCTTCAGAAATACCATAATAATCAAGAAGCATCATGGCTAACTTGTTTTCCGGAAAATCCCATAAAATTCCCTCTGATAAGCCTGAGGGAGTAGTATTAATCAATCCAGTCATCTTCATGGCAATGAAATCGCCCGGTAACATAATCTTATGGATTTGTTTATAGATATGAGGTTCATTTTCCATTACCCATTTTAATTTAGAAGCCGTAAAGTTTCCCGGAGAATTAAGCAGGGTGGATAGACATTTCTCTTCTCCCAGTTCCAAAGAAGCTTGTTGTCCTATGTCCACTGCCCGGCTATCGCACCAGATGATAGCGGGACGCAAGATCTGCTGTTTTTTGTTGACCAAAACCAATCCATGCATTTGGTAGGAAAGACCGATGGCTTTTATATTTTCTGGAGCAATATTTGTTTGAACTAAAATCTGTTGGGTGGATAATTTAACATGTTTCCACCATATCTCAGGATCCTGTTCTGCCCATCCCGAATGTGGTGCCATAATGGGTAATTCCTGCTGGGGTGAACTGGCTTTAGCTATTAATTGACCGGTATCCGAATCAATCAGACTGGCTTTTATGGAAGAACTTCCTATATCATATCCCAATAGATAAGCCATTACCCTACCTTTCTCTCTTTTAAATTCTTATTAATCCTAAGTTATTGTAAATAGTATAATACATTTTTGAGAGGAGCAAAGAGGATATAAGAGCAAAATATTATTAGTCATTAAATTGATTATAGTATATGTGTATTTAATCTGCAATATTAAATGCTTTGCTATTCTAATACATGTACATAAATTTTAGTTAAATCCAACAAAGCTAAAAAAATATAATACCAAAAAGACAAGTTATTAGGAAGTAGTTATAAAATTAATATTTTCAGTTTTATATTTTAAAAATATTATTAAAAAAAGATTTTTAATTGACTTATAAATATGATGTATGATATCATAAGACTAAAATATTTTATATTGGAATTAAACATGGAAATTAAATCATTCAAAACATTAAAAAGCTTACAAACTTTTGTTCAAGAACAATTAAAATTGTATATCATAGAATCTAATTTAAGAGAAGGAGATTTATTACCTACTGAAAAAGAATTATCACAAAGCTTGGGGGTAAGTAGAACTGCTATTAGAGAGGCTTTAAAAGTTCTGGAGGCTTTAGGTTTAATTGAAACTAGACATGGAGTCGGAAGGTTTGTAAATAATTTTAATTATGATGCAATTTTAAAAAGTTTACCTTATAGTTTAAAGCTAGATATAAATACATTTAAAGATATATTTGAAGTAAGGTATTGTTTAGAATGTTGTTTTATAGCAGCAAATATTAATAAATATGAGCCCTCTGACATTAAAGAACTTACAAATATTTTAGATAATATAGAAGTACAGATTAGGAATAATGTTGAAGAAAAGGATTTGATTGACCTTCATACTGCTTTTCATATTTTTCTTTATAAAAAATCACAGAATAATCTCTTGATCGACTTGATTAAAATATTTTCCACTATCCAGAGGAATCTAGTAATACTACATAGGTATAAAACAAAGGATAGGTTAGGTTTTGTTCATCTACACCAGATGATTGTGAAAGCGATTGAAGCAAAAGATTCTAACCTTGCCCAAAGAAGGTTACGTGAGCATTTTTCAGAAGCAATGAAGTGGATTAACGATAATTTAAAAGACAAAATTGATTTAGATATTTATGAAGGCTTCTGGTCTAAATAGTAATAAGAATTCTTTTTATTAAAAAATAAGGTCAATATTATCTTATTGATGCTTATTGTTTTCTAAATTATAAATATATAAAAATTTTTGTGGAAAAGGTATGATACGTGAAAATAAATATTTTTAAATCCAAAGAAGATATGGGCAAAGCTGCTGCTGAAAAGGCAGCGGAAATACTAAATGAGGCTATCAAGAGAAAAGGAGAAGCAAATTTTATTGCTGCCACAGGAGCATCTCAATTTGAGTTTTTAAATCATCTCATAAAAATAAGCAGCATTGACTGGTCAAAAACCACTATGTTTCACTTAGATGAATATATCGGTTTACCAGAAGATCACCTG
>JAQUNC010000018.1:0-37678 GCA_028717805.1 Atribacterota bacterium | reverse complement strand
AAGATTGATAAATGAAGTTCGTCCTGGCAGAGTCCATTTAATAGCAGGTGATGCTCAGGATCCGGAAAAAGAATGCGAACGGTTAAATGAAATTATCAGTCAGCAGGAGATAGATGTCGCTTTTGTGGGTATAGGTGAGAATGGACATCTGGCTTTTAATGATCCTCCGGCTGATTTTGAGACGGAAAGGCCATATATTATTGTGGAATTGGATGCCGCCTGTAGAAGACAGCAGCTGGGAGAAGGCTGGTTTGAAACCATAGATGATGTTCCCCGAAAAGCTATCTCTATGTCCGTAAAACAGATTATGAAGTCCAGGACCATTATTTGTACAGTACCTGATAAACGAAAAGCCCAGGCAGTAAAGAATTGTTTTGCTGGTAAAGAGATTTCTCCACAACATCCAGCCTCCATTTTAAAAAAACACGACCATTGTCATGTCTTCTTAGATGATCAGTCTTCCATATATTTAAAATAATTTAAAGCTGTTCTAGAAATAAGATAGGAGAGAATAAGATGGCAGAACGCATTGCTCTTCTTAATGGAAAGCTGATTACTCCTTTTCGCGAAATAGATATGGGATTTGTTTTAATTAAAGATGATCTAATTGAGAAGATAGGACAGATAAGGGAAGCTGTAATTCCTGAAGGCGCTCAGATTATTGACGTTACAGGACTTTATATTAGACCTGGTTTTATAGACTCACAACTGCATGGAGCCTTACCTGGAAGATGAAATTGGTATCTTAGCAGAAAACAAAAAAGCGTTTTGTCAATTTTAATTAATTTAATAAAGTTCTAGACAATGCTTCGGGAAAGAAGAAAACTTGAATATGCCAATGCAGAATTAATGTTTTAAAATAAAAGCGAGTTAAAGCAAGGATTAATAAGAATTTCATATTGATGGGTGGTGAAAAAATTGTGAAGAAAAATTAAATTAAAGGGCATTGTAAGATTGATCTTTTATCGTATTCTTAAATGTATTGAGCAGAGAATCAGGGTAATTATTGTATAACCAAATAATTAGATATTTTTAGTTTAAAGGAGGTTTTTTAAAATGTTGCGAAGATTCATTTTAACATTATTGGTTCTGTTTCTCTTTCTGAGCATATTAGTGTGTAGTCAAAGTATAGCCCAAACTTCTGCTGAAAAAACTTTTTCTTTGAAATTAGCAGGTATCAAGAATGATGATGACCCTGCTAGTAAAGCAATGATGTTGTTTGCAGAAAAAGTGAATAAAGATTCCAATGGTACAATCACTATTAAAACATATACTAATAGTGCTCTAGGTAATTTAAACGATCTTTTAACCGGCATGATTAATGGTACTGTGGAAATGCTTTATAATACAATATCCTGCTATGCTTGGCTTTCTGGTACTGGCGCAAAGGAATTTGGTATAACTTCAGCTCCCTTCTTTTGGAAAGACAACAAAGAACTTCAAGCCTTTATTGATTCTCCTTATGTTCAGAAATGGATTGAAGATGGTGCAAACTCAACTGGTGTTCGGGTACTTATTGCAAATGGTGAATTGATTCCTAGGCAGCTAACTGCCAATAGAGCTATTAGAAATGCTGACGATTTTGAAGGCTTGAAAATCAGAACTGCCGAATCAACCTTAGTTATGACCATTATGAAAAAACTGGGAGCTACTCCCATAGTGATACCTTTTGCTGATCTTTATATGGCTTTAAAAACAGGTGTGGTAGATGCCCAGGAAAATAACTTCTTTACAGTCAAGAGTAGTAGTTTATATGAGGTTCAAAGCCACTTTATGAAGACTGATTATATAAGAGATGTGAGTGCAATTTTTATAAGTAATAACGTTTGGAACCAGATGTCTGATGAACAAAAGAAAATTATGAAAAATGCAGCGAAAGAAGCAACTGATTTTGAAGCTAAAATGATAGCAGATTCTCTTGACGAAGTACTTACTTTCCTTTCTAGTAAAATGACCAAGGTTGACATAGATATTGAATCAATAAGGGGAAAACTTGGAAGCGGTATTTATGAGGAGTTTGACAAAGAAGGTAAAAGTTGGCCTACCGGAACACTGGATGATGCCCTTAAATTTAAGGAAGGTTATACTGAATAAACAATAAATTCTTTAGTAAAGATTTATACAATTCGGGGGAGTCTCACTACATATAATGTAGAGCTGGTTAGGTAGGTGAGATTCCCTATGTCTATATTTTTGAAAACGGATTTTATTGCTTGATTTTTTTGATTAGTTCTGGCGGAATATTTTTTAATAAATGAGATGAGCTATGAAGGTATTTATAAATGAGAAATATGTGATTCCAGTGAAATATAAAGAATATTATGTTAAAGAATTACTGGGAAAGAAAGACGGTTGTTTAGCAGGATGCCGGACAGGAATACTTATATATACCCAGGAAGAATACAAACAAGGTGGAGTGCACAATGACCAAGAAGGTTTCTTTGTACTTTCTGGCAGTGGAAGTGCAATAGTAGGAAGTGAGGAGTTTTCTCTGCAGCCTGGCGTTTGCTTTATTGTACCTCCAGGTGAATATCATTCCATTAAGAAAGATACATCATGCAGCTGTATAAAATTATTCTTTTTTCATGCAGCTGCTTAATTTTAAGAAAAAGGAGTTTTAAATAATGAACAAAGAAGCTATAGGATATGCCCAGATTATTAAATCTTTAATTGATGAAATATTAAAAGAGGAGGACTCGGTTAAAAGAGCTGCAGTCCTGGTTGGTGACTCAATTATGAGGGATCAAGTCATCCATGTTATTGGACCTGGAGGTCATTCAAATATGGCAGTTGAAGAGATGTTTTCACGAGCAGGTGGATTTGCCTGTATAAATGCTATTCTGGATCCTGGCACTAACCTGAGTCATGGAGGCTTTCGATCGATGAGCATTGAAAGAACCCCTGGATATGCTATTCCAGTATTAAATTCTTATCGGGTAGGGAGGACTCCTGGAGAAGTATTAATTATTATCAATGCATATGGTGTTAATTGTATGACCATAGACTGTGCTAACGAAGCTAGAAAACGAGGTGTAAAAACAATTGGGATTACCTCTACCTCTTTCGCCGATAAATTACCCCATGATCATCCTTCTAGGCATCCCAGTGGAGCTAATTTATATCAAGTGGTAGATGTATTTATCAATAACCATCTTCCTTATGGAGATGCCATTATTTCAATTGAAGGATGCGAACAGAATGTAGGCCCAACTTCTACTTTTTGTAATTGTTTTGCCACAAATTATTTAGTTTTGGAAACCTGTAAATATTTAGTTTCCAAGGGATATATTCCCCCAGTATTTAGAAGTGGTAATCTTCCCGGCGGTGGCGAATACAATAAGAAATTATTTGAAAAATACTCAGGCAAAGCAATTTTACTTTTTTAAGGCATCTTTTCTTAAATTATCAGAACATATTAGAAATATTTTATGAGGTGAAATTTGACGGATAGAAAAATAATAATTAATGGGAAAATTATTACCCAAGAAAGAATTATTCCTGAGGGAAGCGTTACTACCTCGGATGGAATAATCACTGGTATTTATGAAGGAACGAAAAGGTTTCCAAAGTCTAAGGAGATCGTTATTGATGCAGAAGGGAATTATATCTCTCCTGGTTTTATAGATATTCATGTTCATGGAGGTGGTGGCTATTCATTTCTGGCCAGTAGTGTTGATGAGGTCATTTTATGTAGTAAGGCACATATGCTGCATGGTTCAACCTCGATAGTTGCAACGATATCCACTGCTAGTAACGATTTTATAAAAGAAAGCTTACAGAATATAAAAAAAGCCACTTTAACTATGAGCAATGGACCTGATATTCTGGGAGTTCACCTTGAGGGACCTTATTTTGCTATGAACCAGAGAGGAGCTCAGGCACAAGAATATGTGAGAAATCCTATAAAAGAGGAGTATATGTATATTATTGAGAATTTTGATAATATTTTGCGTTGGTCACTAGCGCCAGAACTTCCAGGTGGATTAGAAATGGCAAAAGAGCTTAGAAAGCGTGGAATTCATATGTCTATAGGTCATTCTGATGCCCTCTTTCATGAAGCAATAAGAGCTTATGAGTGTGGCTTTACAACCGTAACACACCTTTACTCCTGCACTTCGACAGTGAGAAGAGTAAATGCTTATCGATATGCCGGAATTATTGAAGCTTCATTCTTACTCGATGACATGATGGTAGAAATAATTGCTGACGGTAAACATTTACCTTCCAGTCTTTTAAAATTGGTGTATAAAATAAAGGGTCCTGACAGAATTTGCTTAGTAACTGATGCAATAGATGCAGCAGGTATGGAAAATCTTGGAGGAGAGATATATAGCAAAACGAGTGGTTCGAATATCATAATTGAAGATGAGGTAGCAAAACTTCCTGATAGATCAGCTTTTGCCGGAAGTGTTGCCACAACCGATAGATTAGTAAGAACTATGCAAAAATTAGCAGATGTTCCTTTGTATCAAGCGGTTAAGATGATGACCGCTACTCCAGCTAAAAATATTGGCATGTTCTCTAAGAAGGGTTCTTTGTCTATTGGAAAGGACGCAGATATCATTATATTTGATGAAAATATTAATATTTCAATGGTCATGGTGGGAGGTAAAGTGACTTTTCATAAAGGTTGAATAAAATAATAGAAATGTATGTTCAAATAGTTTGCCTTATCCTGGTTTGTAAATATTTTTTTAATTTTAGAGTATTTAATTTAATCATTTATATATTGTAAGTATAATTTTGGAAAGAGGAAAAAATGAACATATTATTATTATTTGTAGTTCTATTCGTTCTGATGTTTCTTGGTATAGAAATATTTGTATCTATGGGTATAGCAGCTGCTGTTTACTTACTTGTAACTGGCAATGCACCACTTACTCTCATTCCAACCAATATGATAAATGGTATAACCAGTACATCCTTGTTAGCTATCCCCTTTTTTATACTTACAGGAGAGTTAATGAATGTTTCGGGAATGACAATGAGACTTGTACAGTTTGCTCGTTTTTTTATTGGGAAATGGAAAGGAGGTCTTGCCTATACATGTGTTATTGTGAATATAATTACAGCAGGAGTATCCGGTTCGGCTCCTGCTGATTGCAGTGCAGTTTCCTCAGTTTTGTTGCCAGCTATGAAAAAAGAAGGATATCCAGACACTTTTTCGGCAGCTATCAACGCCTCCGCAGCCACAATAGGACCTATTATTCCACCTAGCATACCTATGGTATTTATTGGACTACTTACAAATTTGTCTATTGGAAAGCTATTCCTGGGTGGGGTAATTCCTGGTTTTTTAATGGGTGGCGCTCTCATATTAGTTAGCTACTGGAAAGTAAAAAAAATGGATTTGAAGATATATGAACATAAAAAAACATTCAGAATCTTTTTAGGATTATTTAAAGACTCTTTTTTAGCTCTTATTGCCCCCCTTATTATTATCTTGGGTGTTATCACCGGTCTAGTTACGGTGACTGAGGTAGCAATGCTGTCGACAGCATATGTTTTTATTATTGGTGTCTTTTTCTACAAAACAATATTAATCAAAGATATTTTAAAAATATTTAAAGATTCAATCTTGTTTTCTTCTTCAATTATGGCGCTATTTTCTATAGCCTTTATTTTTTCTTGGTTTATAGCGGTAGAAGGTATAGGAAAACAATTACAAGAATTTGTTCTTTCCATGAATATGTCACCGATAATGTTCTTAATTTTTATAAACCTATTATTTATGTTTCTAGGAATGATCATAGATGCCATACCTGCAATGCTTATTTTTGTGCCTATACTTCTTCCTATTGCCACAGCTTTAGGTATTGATCATATCCATCTTGGAGTAGTTATTGTAACTAACCTTATGGTTGGCTTATTAACTCCCCCTGTTGGTGGACTATTATTCTTAGAGGCCAAAATGGCTAATGTACCCTTTAATCTATTAGTTAAAGAAATAATCCCATTTATATTAGTGCTTTTTGTGGTTGTATTCTTAATGACTTTTTTCCCTCCCCTGGTCACTTTTATACCTAATATATTATTTTAGGAGGCTAATCATATGAGAAAAAGTTTAGATATTTTATCCAAAATATTACAGTCAATTGCAGGATTATTGTTTTTGTTTATTTTTATTATAAATATTGCGGGAATTTTTTGTAGAACTTTCTTAAATGTTTCGCTTTTATGGGTAGCTGATGTAACATATCTATCTACAGCGTGGATGCTGGCTATTGGTATGGCAGTAGCTTTTTATATGAAGGGTCATATAGCTATAGAATTTGTAATAGATAAATTTCCCAAAAAGGTTAAAAAAATAGTGCAGATTTTTCTCATTGCTATTACTGTAGCTTTCCTTATTAGTCTTATTGTTTCAGGATGTGCAACTGCTTTAATGAAAAGACAAATTTATTTCGTAGTACTTAATATTCCTATGACTTATGCTTTTATGGCTCTTCCGATATTTGCATTATTTTCTACTTTATTTATATTTTGCAGGCTCATAAACATAGTAGTTCCAAATTCAAAGGAAGAGAAATAGTAAAAGAAGACTATCATCTAAATTCACTTATCTTTGTAACAATTTTAAAAAATAATAGGCTATAGATTAGAACTTTTTATGTTTCAAGAGCTTAAATGCTGTTTAGAATAAAATCATAATTTAAATGAAAAACTTTTATAAAAATGATTTAAAAAGATAATCTATTCTTCAATGGTAATTAAATATACTTTATTATATATAAAATAAATCTACAATATTAAACGCTTTGCTAAGTCTATCTTTAAATTCAAGCTGATAAGTTCTTAGATAACCAAATGGCATTAGAATTAGACAGTATGACCTCACTACTCGCTAACTGAGGGATATTTATTTGTAGACCTGGAGTAAGTTTAGGCAGATTAAATAACCTGACTGAATTAAATAATGAATGTGAAATGAAATAATTTAGAAACCAATCCGTTATTTTGGTCCTGAAAATATTCATCATATACATTGAAGGAGTTAACTGATATAATTAAATAAATCTAATTATTAATTGAGGCAAAATATGGATATTATGGAAATATTATCAGGGCTTACTGGTAACCAAAAGGTTATCAAGCAGCTAAATAAATCTGTAGGTGGAGAACCAGAAAAAGTAGAGAAGGCTGTACAAATAGGGATTCCCTTACTTATGGAAGCTCTTAATCGTAATACTAATAATCCAGAAGGTGCGCAGTCTTTAGTAAAAGCTTTAGAAAAGCACCAAGATGATAAGGTTGACGATCTGTTCAGTTTTTTTAGCAATGTTGATACGCAAGATGGTGCAAAAATGTTGCAGCATATCTTTTCCAATAAAAATGAATTAGTGCAGAAGAATTTATCTAAAACAACAGGCTTACAGCAGGATCAAATTGGCTCATTGCTATCAAGGCTGGCACCACTTTTGTTGGGAGCTTTGGGAAATCAGAAAAAAGCGCAGAATTTAGATGCTAACGGAATATCCAATCTAACTGCTTTATTATCCCAAAATTTACAGCAATCTAGTGGAGGCAGTCTCTTTTCTTTAGCAACTAAACTTCTGGATGCCAATAAAAATGGAAGTTTTATTGACGATTTATTTAGGATGCTTTTTAGGAAAAAATAGTTTTTAGTCAATAAAATCAATAGATTTAATTAAATTAAACTAGAGTATGAGTGTGATTTCTGATTATTTATTTAACTAGAAGGATTAAGATGTACGTGCTACGAATGCTATTTGAGTATTCTTTAATTTAAATTACTTAAAGAGGTAATATTGTTGAGAAAGATTAGGTGAAAAGATGGATAAAAAGAAAAGCGAAAAAAATAGTAAAAAGTGGTTAATAAAAAAGTAAAAACTCTTTTGATACTTCTTAAGAATAAACAATAATTGGACGCACTCTTTACTAAATCAGAAGAAGAGGAAAGGAAAATGGGAAATAATATTTCTTTATATGAAAAATTAGGTTTGTTTTATCTGGGAAAAGAAGTTAATCCCAGGACATTTCAAACTAAGGAGGAACCTTTTCTTTATAAATCAAAAGATTTTACTACCCATGCTGCCATAATTGGTATGACCGGGAGTGGGAAAACCGGTCTGGGTATTGCTATAATTGAAGAAGCTACTATTGATAAAATTCCCTCCATTGTCATCGATCCCAAAGGAGATATGGGGAACCTTTTATTAGCTTTTCCGGGATTGAAACCGGCAAATTTCCAGGATTGGATTGACCCGGCTGAAGCAGAAAACAAAGGTATGCAGCCCAGTGCCTATGCAGAGGAGGTAGCGCAGAACTGGGAGGCAGGATTAAAAAGTTTTCAGCAGGATAAGGAAAGAGTCAGTCTTTATAAAAATAGTGCTGATTTTACCATATACACTCCCGGTAGTTCGGCAGGTATTCCCTTATCTGTATTAAGCAGTTTTGAAGCACCCCCTGAAGATATTATGAATGACCCTGATACCTATTCTGCCGTGATTAATTCTACAGTAACAGGGCTTCTTTCCCTGATTAATGTCAAGGCTGACGCTTTAACCAGCAAAGAATATATTCTTATAGCTGCTCTATTTTCTTATTTCTGGAAGAAAAATATTAACCTTACTCTGGAGGAGTTGATTGGTTATATTACCAATCCTCCTTTTGAGAAGATTGGTGTCTTAAGCTTAAATAGTTTTTATCCCCAGAAGGAAAGATTTGAACTGGCTATGCTTCTAAATAATATCCTATCAAGTCCAGGATTTTCTATGTGGCTGGAGGGAGAAAGATTAGATATTCAAAACCTCTTATACAATGAAGATGGCCAGCCCAGGGTTAGCGTCCTTTCTCTGTCTCATTTAGATCATAATCAGCAGATGTTTTTTGTGACACTTTTTTTAAATAAATATATCAGCTGGATGAGGCAACAAACAGGGACTCCTGCTTTGAGAACTTTAATTTATATGGATGAAATATTCGGTTTCTTTCCGGCGATTTCAAATCCGCCCTCCAAACAGCCGATGTTGATTTTATTAAAACAAGCCAGGGCTTATGGCGTAGGAGTAGTTTTAGCCACTCAAAATCCTATCGATCTTGATTATAAAGGGCTGGCTAATATTGGTAGCTGGTTCTTAGGTAGGTTGCAGACCAGACAAGATAGAGAAAAAGTGGTGGATGGATTGGCGAAAAACACGGTAGGAGCCATGAATAAGAGTGAGGTAGATAATTTGCTTGCCAACATGAAAAAGCGTAACTTTCTTTTAAAGAGCGCTCATCTGGATTCCCTACCTCTGTTTGAAACAAGATGGGTATTATCTTATTTAAGAGGTCCTCTATCGGTTATAGAGATAAAAAAGCTGATGGAGAATAAACAAGCAATGGTTGCTCCTCAACAGGAAGAGGTCTCTGAGGTTGAGGTAGGTGCAAAAATTGATGAGTCAGTAATAAGTGGAACAAAACCATTTCTATCAGATAAGATAAGGCAATATTTTTTACATCACCCGCCTTTTAGAGAAAAGGTGGTTTATAAACCCAGCATTATATTTAACGGCAAGGTAAGATTTTATAGTGAATCTAAAAAAATTGACCAGAAGAAGGAGATCTCTCTTAAGGTTCCTGTATATCAAGATACTGTTGAGTTTAATTTTAATGAGGCGATTCCTGATGAGGGTGATATAAGTAGTTATGACCGTAAAGCATTCGAAAAGTCTCGTTTTGCTTTATTACCTCCCTTTTTAGAAAAGATGAAGGATATGAGTGCCCTGGAAGAAAAGTTCAAGAATTATCTTTATGATAATACCAGAGTTGAGCTTTTCAGCTGCAAAGAATTCAAACTTTTATCGAGCCCGGATGAAGCACTTGCTGATTTCAAGTCCCGTATATTAGACCTTATCAGGGAAGATAAGGATAAAGCAGTGGAGAAGTTAACTGAGCAATATGCTAAGAAGGAAGAAAAATTAGAAAAAGAATTCATTAAACTGCAGGAGAAATTGGAAAAAGAAGAGGCAGATGTAAAGACTTTAACTACCCAAAGCGCCTTGTCTTTAGGATCAAGCGTGCTGGGTGCTTTACTGGGGAGAACGAAAGTGGGTACTTTAAGTACTGGTGTTACAGGTTTGAGTAGGGCAAGTAGAATTATGAAAGAAAAAAAGGATGTGGAATTGGTAAAAAAGAAGATTGAAGCACTCAGCGAGAATATTCAAAAATTGGAAGATGAATTAAAACAGAGTATTGAGAGTATGGCTGGTCAATTTGATATTGACAATTATACTATTGAAACCATTAGCATTAAACCTAAAAAGAGTGATATTTTTGGCATCAGTGTTGCCCTGTTATGGGAAACCGAATAATCCTTAATTTATTGTCTTAATTAACTTGTTTAGCAAATTAATAGTTGATATTATGTAAGCGTGACAAGAGATAGAGATTTTATATTTATTTGCTGGAAAATATAAATAATAAAACATATAAAGAATGATTTTTCAAGACCTGACCCCAATGGGCAATGGGCACAATGGGCATTGGGGTAAGAGATAATTTTAAAAAATTCGTATAAAATTTAGAAAATAGGGAATAATATAAGTAAAGACAGAAAATATACGCTTTTTTTGTAATAAATAAAAAATAATATGTCTTAATGAGAAGTTGATAAGGGCAAACTATACCGAAAGGATAGGGCGCAAAGCCTTGGGTCTAAAGCTAAATGCTATGATTGCCAGGTTGCCGACTTAATTTTTATTTCTAATTATTAATAGAATCAGGGAGATAAAAATGAATCTATTCCATAGAAAAGTGATGAATTATCCAGATAATGGGAATGGGAAAAACAAAGTAGAACAACAATACGAAATAAACATTGATTGGGAAGAAAGTTATAGCGCAGATGAAAAAAAAGATACTCCAACCAAAGAAAGTTATTGTCCCAGTGCGGAATTATTCAGACGCTTAGTTGAGGGCACTTCTTTTGACCGTCGTATCAGTAAAAAAATAGAAGAACCGGAAATGCCAGTCAAATCTGAATCACCAGATCCAATCAATATTCCTTCTCAACGAGAGTTACCAGCTGTAAAAATGTCTCCGGTGAAAAAAATAGAAAAGAAAAATAATATTTATAAGCCTCTGACAAAGAAAAAATTTATCAGCAACAAGGAACAGAGCCGATTGGAACATGTGGTAAAAAAAGTATTTAGTCAAAACAATGAATAGATTTAGCATGAAATGAATTTTAAACTTCTTTCTAAAAGTCTCATCAAATACTCCTAGAAATGGTTGGTCAGTTCAGGAAAACCAAATTATTGGATTTTTGCTACTATATCATTTTTGTGTTCTTGGTTTGCTTTTTTTTCATAAATAAGTATCATAAAATAGAAGATAATAGAAAAATTAATTACTTTATTACATTAGCATTCAAAGAAGAAGGTTATCAAATATGACTATTGGAGAAAATTATCTGAAAATAAGGAAAGAAATTCCTTCTTATGTTAAGATTGTAGTTGCTACCAAAACCAGAACACCAACCGAGATAGAGGAATTAATTGAAGCAGGCGCTACTGATATTGGAGAAAATTATGTTCAGGAGGCTGAAGACATTGTTAATAAATTAAATCCCGAAATGACAAAAAAGGTTAACTGGCATTTGATTGGTCATCTACAGAAAAATAAAATCAATAAGGCTCTGCCTATTTTTGATTTAATCCAGAGTGTTGATTCAATAAAATTAGCCCGGGAAATTGATAAAAGGATTGAGAAGGCAGGGAAAGATTTTATACCGATTTTACTGGAAATCAACATCGGAAGTGAATTTACTAAATATGGGATAAAACCAGCAGAACATAAAGATTTTGAAGCTTATATGGAAGAGTTAGCCAAAGATGTTTCCAGTCTTTCTCATATACATCTGGAAGGATTGATGACCATGGGTCCGCTTACTGGAGACCCGGAAAAAATTCGTCCCTATTTCAAAAAAGTTAAAAATATTTTTGACAATTTAGCAAGATTAGAATTAGAAAGAGTTAATATGAAATATTTATCCATGGGGATGACCAATTCCTATAAAGTTGCTATTGAAGAAGGCGCTAACCTCATTAGAATTGGAACAGCTATCTTTGGTCCCAGGAAAACTACCTGATTGAACAAAGAATAAACAAGAATGATAAAATCACAATCAATAAAATAATATTTTATAAAAGGAGAAATGGTTATGAACAAAAGATTCACACTACTGGCGGTTTTGGTATTGTTAATTTTTCTGCCACATTGTTCTATTCTAGCAGCAACTAATATAAATACTATTATGGCACAAATGGAAAAAAGTTATGAAAAACAGTTAAGCGGAATCCATGATTTAACTGTAGTCCAGGAGATGAAAGGCGGATTTTTTAATGTGGTAACAACAACTTATTATAAAAAAGCAGTTGTGAACAACGAAGAAGTATTTATGTCCCGTATGGAAACTGGTGTTATGGGAATGGATACAGTTACCATTTTTGATGGTTTATATACCTGGTCTAATGATCCTGTTACTGGTGAAATAGAACAGGAAGAAGGGGGCATAGATTCATTACAAGCCTGGAAAATGTTTACTCCTGAACAAGCCATGTACCTGGGTGATGAAGCTGTGGATGGGAAGGATGCCTATAAGCTTCAGCTTGATGATGCGATATGGATGATGGGTATGGAAGATATGGCAAGTTCAGATATGCCGGAAGATTCTGAAATTGAAATACAGGGGATATACTGGATTGATAAGGAAACATTAGTACCTTTGAAAGCCAAGAATTATACCAAAACAACTACAGTAGAAGATGGTAAAACCGTAACAATGAATATGGTTACCGATGTAGATTTTCTGGATTATCGTCTTGTTGGTTCCATGCTGCTTTGCCATAAAATGTCAATATCTACTCAATATGAATTTGATGACCCGGAAATGGCTGGAGAAGGTGAAGATGATTTCTCATCAGAGGAATTTGCGGGCTTTTTGGAATCTATGGGTAAAATGGAAATAGTTGTTACCAGTGTAGAAGTAAATACCGGATTGCCAGATGAACTTTTTTATGGAACTCTTTTAGAAAGCAAGGAGACACTGGATATACCTGATTACAGCGAAGGTAAACCAATGTCCGAAGAAGACCTCGGCGCTATGATGGAAGGCATGATGGATATGTTAAAAGATTTTATGCCCCAGGATTAGGAAGGAGATAGTAGATTTAGTATACAGAGATAGTAGGAGAGATGTAATAAATGTCGATGGAATAGAATAGATTACCCAGTATAATTTATATTCCATCGACTTTCTGTTTCTGTATAACAAAACAGGGAAAAAAATGAAAGATAAAGTTGATATCAAAGGAATAAAGTTTGATAACTTAAAAAATATTATTTACCAAGAAGGATACCAGTCATTTCATGCTCAACAGATTTTTCAATGGATTTATCAAAAAAACGTAAATTCCTTCGGAGAAATGTCAAATTTACCAAAAGAATTAGCAGAAAAATTGAATTCAATTTTTACAATTATCGATATAAAATGTCTTAAAAATCAGAAATCCTATGATGGTTCAGAAAAATTTCTTTTTCAGTTAACTGATAATGAGTATATTGAAACTGTTTTGATAAGGAATAATAATAGAAATACATTATGTATATCATCACAGGTAGGATGCCTATGGAACTGCCTTTTTTGTGCAAGCGGCAAAGGAGGATATAAGAGGGATTTGTCAACAGGAGAAATAATTGAACAAATCCTATCTGTACGGAGGATTACAGGTGAAAGTATTCAGAATATAGTTTTTATGGGTATGGGTGAGCCTTTTGATAATTATGAAAATGTTATTAATGCAATTGAAATCCTAAATGAAAAACAAGGTTTAAATATTGGTGCCAGGAAGATAACCGTATCAACCTGCGGTATCATCCCTGGTATTATAAGGTTTACTGAATTTCCCCTGCAAGTAGAGTTGTCTGTTTCATTACACGCAGCAGATGAAAAAACCAGAACGGCATTAATGCCTGTTAATAAGAAATACCCATTGAGAAAGTTAATAGATGCCTGCAAGATTTACTATGAGAAAAAAAATAGACAGGTAACTTTTGAATATCTGATGTTAAAAGGAATTAACGACAGTCTCCAGCAGGCAAATAAATTAAGCCAGATGATTTTTGATTTTGATGCCAAGATAAACTTAATTATCTACAGCCCTGTAGATGGACTTAATAACCTGTTTCCGTCTGATGAGCACACCGTTAATGCTTTTCAGAAAATATTGAGAGAAAAACACATACCTGTAACAGTCAGATATTCCAGGGGGCAGGATATTAAAGCTGCCTGCGGACAATTAAGGAGTACCTATCTGTATCTCTAATGTAACTTAACTCCTTATAAGTTTAACAATTTAGCAATAGATAAATCCTTGACTTTCTCTTGATATCTGCTATACTTTTAAAGGACATTTTTTATGGGGCCCATAGCTCAGTTGGTAGAGCAGCCGGCTCATAACCGGCCGGTCCCTGGTTCGAATCCGGGTGGGCCCACCAATTTATGTCACCATAATCTCAAAGACCTATAAGCCTATTATTTTTTTACTAAAGTCTTAGGATTTAGCAAATTTAATTATATGAAAATGAAAAAATGAAGGATATAATAGATAAATTGCCGCAAAGACTAAAAGAAGAAAAGATTGAGCAGTGTTGCTCGTGCTTATTATTAGCCTTACTTTATTTGATAATAAAGTAAGGCTTTTTTATTTAAATATTATGATTACCTTCTGGGAAGTTAGTTGAGACTTTTGAGACAAACATTGTGAGAACAATGATTACTTCAAGAAGAGCTTAGATGAAAAGATTATCCCAAAGATAATAAGGAGGAAACTGTTGAAAGAACAATTATACTCATTATTGCTACTTCAGAAGATAGATAATGAGATTGCTAAAGAGAATACCAGACGTATTAGTTTACCAGTCCGTATTCGAGAAAAGGAAAGACAAATAGCTAATTTAGAAAAAAAATGTCAACAAGAGAAAAATGTTTTAAAAGAGTTGCAAATAAGAATAAAAAGAAAAGAGATTGATAGCAAGGCTCTAAATGATAAAATCGAAAAAAACAAGAATGAACTTTATGGCGGTAAAATTAGTGATATTAAAGAATTAAAACAGCTACAGAGGGTAATAGAATCTTTACAGGTAGAGTTAGATAAGGTTGAAGAAGATTTGCTGATAATTATGGATGAAGAAGATAGCACCAAATTGAAAATAAGTGAGATAGAAAGAGAACTGGCAGAATTAAAAGAGCAATTAAAAGAGATACAGCGACAAGTTGAACAGGAAGAGAATACAATTCAGCAGTATATCCAGAAAAAAGAAAGAGAAAGAAAAGAAATTACCGATCAAATCAATGATAATTCCTTAATGGAAAGGTATCTCATGTTATGGAATGAAAAGAGAGGGGAAGCTATTGTTGAGATTGAAGGTCCTATATGTGCTGGCTGCAATCTTTCACTCCCCAGTGATATTATTTATCATTTACAGAAGGATGATTGCTTGATAATATGTCCTAATTGTAACAGAATATTAATCTGGAAAGAAACATCCTGAAGGTAGTTATCACCTTAGAATATAAGCCTTAGGAAAAAATAAATTAAATATGAATAATATATTCTTTCTAAAAATTTTATAAAAAGTAAATAAATTTATTGTAACAAACTTACAAGCAAAAACACACTACTCTCTAAGAAGAATATACTACCAGATATGATATATATATGGTATACTATAGGAGAAGAACCCATCGAATATATTATGGTAAGTAAATCAGGTAATCGCAGGTTTTTGTAAACCTGAGGAAAGTCCGAGCTCCGTAGGGCAGAGTGCTGGGTAATACCCAGTGGGAGTGATCCCAGGAAAGTGCTACAGAAAAGAGACAGCCAGTATTCTGGCAATGGTGAAAAGGCAGGGTAAGAGCCTACCAGTTATTGGGCGACCAATAAGCTTAGCAAACCCCGCTTGGAGTAAGATCAAGAAGAGAACAGATAGTGGCCCGCTATAAGTTTTCGGGTAGATCGCTAGAAGTATAAGGTAACTTATACTCCAGATAGATGATTACCACACTATTTTTACCTGATGGTAAATACAGTGACAGAACTCGGCTTATGATTTACTTACCAATTTTTGATTATCTTCACGCACTCCTAATAAGGGTGCGTTATTTATTTATACTACTAATACCACTTTTCTAATTTTCTCTCAGCATAAATTCTTTTCAGGTAATAAAAAATTTTTTAATTTTTTTAAAAAAAAGAGGATTTTTTTAGAAAATTGTAGTATACTATAATAAAAAGTGGAGAAAAGTGGAGAAAAGTGGAGAAATGATGTTTCTAGGGCAATATGAACATTCCTTAGATAAAAAGAGCAGAATCATTATGCCTGCTAAGTTTAGAGAGAATTTAGGGGATAACTTTATTATAACTTTCGGTTTGGATAAATGTCTGTTTGTCTACCCTATGGAGGAATGGGAAAAACTATCTCATAACCTGCAGAATCTTCCCTTCGGGAAAAAGGATGCCAGGGCTTTTAAAAGAACTTTAGCCTCCCGAGCATTGATAAGTAGTTTTGATCAACAGGGAAGAGTAGTAATAGCTAAACACTTGAGAGATTATGCCGGGATAGAAAAGAATGTAGTAATCATAGGAGTATTTGAACGAATTGAAATATGGGATTTAAAACAATGGAATGGATATGCCGAAGAGACAGAACAGTCATATGAAGACATAGCTGAGCGTATCTATGAAAAAGAAGGGCAGGATTAATAATGACTTCTCATATTCCTGTAATGCCAGAACAAGTTTTGGTAAATCTGATTACCAGGAAGACAGGAATATATGTTGATTGTACCCTTGGCGGAGGTGGTCATGCCCAAAAAATTATTGAGAAGATTTATCCAGAAGGATGGCTTGTTGGATTTGATCAGGATATAGAAGCGCTGGAATTTACCCGAGAAAAATTAAAAGACTATCAGGATAGAATTGTGTTGGTAAAAGCTAACTTTTCTGATTTAGAAATAGTCTTACATAGCTTAGGATTTGCTGCAGTATCCGGTATCTTTTTTGACCTGGGAATCTCTTCTCATCAAGTTGACACTCCATACCGGGGATTTAGTTTTAACAAAGAAAGCTTGCTGGATATGAGAATGGATTTAAGCGAAGAATTAGATGCTCGCTATGTAGTAAACCGTTATTCGGAAAGGCAATTAGCAGAAATATTTAGCAGATATGGGGAAGAACGTTTTTCTCGTTCTCTAGCTAGAATAATTGTTGAGGAAAGAAAAAGGAATTCCTTAGAAACTACCAGTCAGCTGGCACAATTGATTACCAATTTTTATGCCAAGCATAAGAAAGGAAAATGGCGCTTACATCCGGCAACTAAGGTATTTCAAGCTATCAGAATCGAGGTAAATAAAGAGTTGTCCGTATTAAAGGAAGCTCTGTTTCAAGCAATAAGGCTTTTAGAACAAAGAGGCAGAATAGGAGTAATATCATATCATTCCCTGGAAGACAGAGTGGTTAAGAATACCTTTCGAGAATGGGAAAAGCAGGAAATAATAAATCAGTATGGTTATGGTTTGAGAAGATTATTTAAAAAGCCGATTTATCCTGTAGAGGAGGAAATCAGACAAAATCCCAGAGCTCGTAGTGCAAGAATGAGGTTAGCCGAAAAAATATGTGTATAAGGAAGTGTCTAAAAAATGAAAGACATTGTTTCTATGGAGGAAAGTGAACAATTTCCGTTAAAACATCACCGGTTATCATTCTCTTTTTTTATTTTTTCCATTATTATGGTAAGTTTACTGATTATTGGATATATTTGCAGTAATATCATCCTGATGAAATTAGGTTATCAGTCTATTGATCTGGAGAAGAGAAAGGATGAACTTCTGGTACAAAAATATCAACTGGAATCTACTGTAGAAAGCCTTTCTTCTTTAACCCGAGTTGAAAACATAGCGGTTCAGGAACTCGGTATGTGCCGACCAGAAAAAATAGAATTTATTGCTATGCTTCCCAGCTATATCAATAACAATATGACAGCAGAACAACCTTCAGAATTGGATCAGAGAGGCAAATTCTTAGAAGCCGGAACTTTTTTCAAAGAGTTTGCTAATTTACAGATATTTCGCAATCAGTAAATATCATTTTTTAATGGATGAGGCATGTTGTTTTGGTGCATTTTTTAGAAAAAAGAGAAAGAATCCTTTTTTTATTTATTGTATTTATATTAATTTTTTTATTACTTATCTACCGACTTTATAACATACAGGTGTTAGGAAGTAGCGTTTTGCATGAACTTGCTCGTAAAGAGCATGTCACCTCATATATTGTAGATGGTAAAAGAGGGATGATTTTTGACCGGAATTTTAAAAAATTAGCCACAAATGTCGAGTCAAAATCATTATTTGCCATTCCTTATAGAATTGAACAACCTGAGCAAACCTCCCGATTACTTTCTTCTAAACTTGGTTTAACTTATCAGGATGTAGAAAATGAATTAACCAAAGAAAGATACTTTGTCTGGATTGATCGTAAACTTTCTCAGGAGAAATATGAAGAAATAAAAAGCTTAAATCTGGAAGGACTTGACTTTGTAACCGAAAATAAAAGATTCTATCCCAAAGAATCTCTTGCTGCCAATTTAATTGGTTTTGTGGGCATAGATAATCAAGGATTAGAAGGTCTGGAATTATATTTTGATAACAAATTAAAAAGCCAGTCCGGCCTGATAGTGATGGAAAGAGACGCTTCCGGAGCAAAAATACCCCTCAGCACAGAAATGATACAACCTTCCAAAAATGGATTATCTATTGTCCTTTCTATAGATGAAGTAATACAATACATTACTGAAGAGGCTCTCCACAAAGCCTTCCAACAATATCAACCCAAATCAGCAGTGGCTATTGTTGTTAATCCCAAAACAGGTGAAATTTTAAGTTTAGCTGTAAGGCCTTCCTTCAATAGCAATAATTATCAGGATTCATCAGAAGCTTATCGACGAAACCGCGCTATTACTGATAATTATGAACCAGGTTCAACCTTCAAAATATTTACTATAGCTACTGCTTTAGAACACGGTTATGCTAGTTTATCGGATCATTTTAACTGTAAAGGCTGGATAAAGTATCAGGGAACAGTAATTCGTGATATTGATCCCCATGGCTATCAGGATTTAACAGAGATTGTTAAAAATTCCTGTAATGTTGGTGTAATCGAAGTTGGCACTCGCATTGATAAAAATATTTTTGCTGAATCAATAAGTAAGTTTGGATTTGGTGAAAAAACTGGGATAGATCTTCCCGGAGAATCTGACGGTTTATTCAGACCGGTAAGTAAGTGGTCTAAGATTTCCAACGCATCTTTATCTATTGGTCAGGAAATATCGGTAACACCATTACAACTGGTGATGGGTGTGGCGGCAATTGCCAATAATGGTGTTTTGATGAAACCTTTAATAGTCAGTAAAATATTGGATGAAGAGGATAATATTGTTAAACAATATTATCCTGAAGAGGTGCGGCAGGTTATTTCACCACGTACTGCCAAGACGATGTCCCGCATTTTACAGGAAGTGGTGGACAATGGTACCGGTTCTAGAGCAAAATTAAAACATTACCCAGCGGCTGGGAAAACTGGCACCTCTCAGAAATTTGATTTTGCATTGGGAAGATATTCTAATGAAAAATTTACTTCCTGGTTTGCAGGGTATGCACCTGTAGATGAGCCAGAAATAGCAATTTTAGTTATGCTGGATGAGCCTAAAGGTAGTTATTATGGAGGGACAGTTGCCGCGCCCGTTTTCCAAGAAATTGCCTCAAAAACATTGCCTTATCTTTCAATTCCTCCTGAATAAAGGAATTGAAAGAACAGTTTACTTTTTAATTAATATCAAGTAAGATATTCCTGGTCAGTGAAATTAGATAAAAAATAGCAGGGCAAGAATAATATCAGAGGTAAAAATTGATTATGAAATTATCAACTTTAATCCAGGATTTACCTGTTGAAAAAATACAGGGAAGCATTGAAATAGAAATAAACGGCTTATCGCAAAATTCTAAATCGGTGGAACCGGGAAATTTATTTGTCTGCATTGTTGGCTTTGTAACTGATGGCCATTACTACATACCAGAGGCAATTAACAGAGGAGCTAAGGTTATTTTACTACAGAAAGATCTTCCTATAAATTCAGATATTACTACCATATTAGTTAAAGATACCAGAAAAGCACTGGCTTTTTTGGCTAATCGCTATTACCATTATCCTTCTCGAAAATTGAAATTGATAGGCATTACTGGTACTAACGGCAAGACCACAGTGGCTTACATGATTAAGGCAATTCTGGAGGAAGCTCAGAAAAAAATTGGTCTTTTAACAACTGTGGAGAATATTATCAATAATCAAACTGTTCATTCCAGGATGACTACTATGGAATCCCTTGATTTACAAAAGACTTTTTGCCAGATGTTATCCTATCAGACCGATTATGCCATTATGGAGGTATCATCACATGCCCTGAGTTTATCCAGGGTAGAGGGCTGTGATTTTGATATAGCCATTTTTACCAATATTAGCGATGAACATTTTGAAATTCATAAAAATTTTGCTAATTATTTAGAGAGCAAAAAGAGGTTATTTCTTTCTTTGAATGAATCCTGCAAAGATATATCCAGCAAAAAAGGCATTATAAATATAGATGAGAAATATGCTCATAAATTTATGGACTGTCTGAAGACTGATGTACTAACTTATGGGATAAAAAAACAAAAATCAATGTTTCATGCTCGTAATATAGTTTTACATCTAAAAGAAATCCATTTTACCGCGGAAACTCCTCAGGGGGAAGTGGATATTTTATTAAATATGAGTGGTATTTATAATGTTTATAATGCCCTGGCTGCTATTGCAGCTGCGACAAGTCAGGGGATCCCCTTAGATATCATTGCCAGTGCTTTTCGAAAGTTTTCTGGCGCTCCAGGCCGATATAAAATTCTGGATTACGGACAACCTTATACCATTATTGTAGATTTTGCTCATAATTTTCATGGTTTAGAGCATATTTTAAAAACACTGAGGCTGTTCTCCAGAAACAAGATTATTACTATTTTTGGTCACGGTGGAGAAAGGGATAACCGAGTAAGAAAAAAGATGGGACAGGTGGTTGGAAAATACAGTGATTACAGTATAATTACAGCTGATAATCCTCGCAGTGAAAATCCGGCAATAATCTCAAAAGAAATAGAAAGTGGATTTCAAGAGGTAGAAAATGGTAATTATAGAGTAATTCTGGATCGTGTGAAAGCAATCAATTTTGCCCTTCAGATGGCTGAAGAAAATGATATTGTCTTAATTGCCGGGAAGGGTCCTGAGAATGAACAGGTTTATCATAATCAAGTTATTTATCATAATGATGAAGAGGTGGTTCGCCAAATATTAGCCAAAAAGGACAAGAAATAGATGTTTTATTTATATGATTTTGCCAAGATAATTCCTAATTCAATCATCTTAGGAGATAAAGATATCACCTGGCAACATATTTCCATTGATAGCAGAACAATAAAAGCTGGAGAACTTTTTATTGCCTTAAAAGGGGAAAAATATGACGGGCATGATTTCATCAAAACTGCTTGTGAAAAAGGTGCCGTGGGAGTTGTTTTAGAAAAGAATTTCTTTCAGCAACACTCCTCATTATTCAAAGAACTTAAACAGCCTTTATTATTAGTAGAGAACACACTGTTGGCTTTCCAGTTTTGGGCTCATTATTATCATTCTTTATTTAGACCTTTCAATATCTGTGTGACCGGCAGTAATGGCAAGACTACGACCAAGGAGATGATCGTACACTTATTATCTGCTAAATATCACGTATTAAAGTCTAAAGGTAATTATAATAATGAAATAGGTGTACCGCTTACCGTTCTGGATTTGGCATCTGACCATGACGTGTTGGTGATGGAAATGGCGGCGCGAAAGATTGGGGAAATAAAAGAATTAACGGCTATTATGAGACCTGATATTGCCGTAATAACTAATATTGGAGAAGCGCATATCGGCTTATTTGAAAATAAGGATAATATTGCGCGGGAGAAATCTGAATTGATACTGTCAATAAAAGATAAGGGAACAGCGATACTGAATCGAGATGATGACTATTTTGATTACCTGGTTGGTTGCGTGTCATCTCATAATGAGATAATCAGCTATGGATTTCACCCCGAAGCCCAAGTAAGAGCAAAGAATTTCTGGCAAAAAAATGAAAGGGAACTCCATTTTGAACTCCAGATATCGGATAAAGATAGTTTTCAGGTCTTTTTACCTCTCCTGGGTAAATTTAACGTGTTAAATGCCCTGGCTGCAATAGCGGTGGGCATAAAGATGAAAATATCTATCAGGGATATTATAGAGAAAATATCAAATTTCAAAGGGACCGATTTGCACATGGAGTATTTGCTATTGGATAAGAGAATAGCATTGATTCAAGATTATTATAATGCCAATCCAACAGCTACCAAAGAGGCTTTACAGAGTGTAGCGAGTATTGCTGAAGGTAGATTTCGGATTGCTGTTTTAGGAGATATGCTGGAGTTAGGAGATAACTCAATTGATTACCACAAAGAAGTAGGAAGAGTAGTAGCTTATCTTTCTTATGATATGCTCATTGCGTTTGGCAAGTATGGTAATTTTATCATCCAGGGTGCTTTAGAAGGGGGGATGGAAAAGGATAAAATCTACTATTTTGGAAAAGAGGAAAAGGGGAAATTAGGGCAATGGTTAATGCAATCGGCACCCGAAAATAGCATTGTCTTATTAAAGGGTTCAAGAGATATGCAAATGGAAGATATTGTACGGTACTGGAAAGAAAATATACAGAATAAGGGGAATTACAATTATGCTTAGAGTAATAGTAACTTTGCTCATTGCTTTTTTGAGTCCAATTGCCCTGATTCCTTGTTTTATCAAAATTCAGAAAAAATATAAAGTAGGACAAAGAATCCGACAGGAAGGACCTGATTTGCACCAGCATAAGAGTGGAACCCCTACTATGGGGGGAATAATAATTTTTTTTTCTGTAGCTCTTTCTTTACTCTTTTTTCATCCCGAAGACACTATAATTTATGTTTCATTTATTCTAATGTGTAGTTATGGGCTGGTTGGATTTATTGATGATATAATAAAGTTTTACAAGGGAAGGTCCTTAGGTTTAAAAGCTCGGAATAAGATTGCTTTGCAATTAATAATAAGTATTATTTTTTTATACTGGTATTTTCAAACTGCATTATTTGACCAAACTATAATAATTCCATTTAAATCCAACTCATTTCCTATTTCGTCCATAATATATATACCATTAGTTATACTTGTTTTCTTATCTACTACCAATGCTGTGAATCTTACTGATGGGCTGGATGGATTAGCAACCGGACTAATTATTATTGCTCTTTTAACCTTTGCTCTAATTGCTTTAAGTCAGGGCAAGAAGAATCTGGCTATATTTACTCTCATTATTACCTTTTCTTGTGCTGGTTTTTTATTATTTAATTTTCACCCGGCTCGGATTTTCCTGGGTGATGTTGGTTCTTTAGGCTTAGGGGGAGTCCTGGCAACCATAGCTGTTTTTAGTAATGCCGAATTATTCTTGTTACTTATAGGTGGAGTCTTTGTTCTGGAAACACTATCAGTTATTATTCAGGTCATATCCATACAGTTGAATCATAAGCCAGTATTTCTGATGAGCCCCTTACATCATCATTTTGAAATGATGAAGTGGAAAGAAGTGCATATTGTTATTATATTTTGGATAGTTGGACTGGTATTTGCCTTACTGGGATTACTTGCCTATCAATTTTATTAATTATTGCTAAAAAACTAGAAAAAGAAGGGAAAGGAATAGCTATTCAGATGAATTTATTACCAGCGAAACAACCTGATTATATCTTAATAGCAGTTATCTTTATCTTGATTTCCTTTGGAATAATTATGGTTTTTAGTTCCAGTTATATTATGGCTTTTAAATGGTATGGTGATAGTTATTATTTTTTCAGCAAGCAGGCCTTCTCTGCTCTCATGGCAACGGTTATTTTTTTGATAACAATGAAGATTGATTATCAATACTGGAGAAAATTTGCCATTCCTATTTTAATTATTTCCATATTTTTGTTATTAGTACTTTACATACCTGGAGTTACCAGATATATAAGGGGAGCCAGAAGATGGATTTATATAGGACCTTTGCCTTTTCAGCCATCAGAATTAGCCAAAGTAGCACTAATTCTTTATATTGCGGATTGTTTAACCAGAAAAACAGCTAAGGATATTGGTACTTTTATACGAGGAATTTTGCCTGTATTCCTTGTAACTGCCTTCATTTTCTTATTAGTTTTTGCTCAGCCGGATTTCAGTACCGGTATTGTTATTCTGGGCTGTTGCTTTATTATGCTTTTTATCGGTGGAAGCCAAATTACTCAATTATTTGCCCTGATTACTCTTCTAATTCCTCCCGGAATTGTTCTTCTATTAGGAGAAGAATACCGCAGGGTTAGATTACTCTCATTTTTAAATCCTTGGGAAGATCCGTTAAAAAGCGGATTTCATATTATTCAATCACTATTAGCTCTGGGTAGCGGTGGATTAAGTGGAGTAGGAATTGCCCAGAGTAGACAAAAATTTTTTTATCTTCCCGATCAGCATACTGATTTTATTTTTTCTATTATTGGAGAAGAACTGGGATTTATAGGTACTGCTATTGTTATTATTTTATTTCTTATCTTTTTATGGAGAGGTTTTTTAATTGCCTGGAAAGCAAAAGATACCTTTGGTTCATTATTAGCTGCTGGTATTACTTCTTTGATCGTCTTTCAGGCAGTAGTCAATATTAGCGTAGTTACCAAGATAATTCCTACTACAGGAATTACGCTACCCTTTATCAGTTATGGTGGTTCATCGCTTATTGTTAATATGTTTTGTTGTGGAATTCTTTTGAATATCTCTAAAAGTGTTATAGTAAAAGATGAGGCTATTTAATTATATGAAAATTATTATTACCGGTGGAGGAACCGGAGGGCATATATACCCGGGAATAAGCTTAGCAAGAGAATTTCAGAGTAGAGATAAGGATAATCAGATTGTGTTTGTGGGAGCAGAACAGAAAATGGAGTCTGATATCATTCCCCGGGAAGGATTTCAATTTTTCGGTTTAAGGGTTAGGGGAATGGAAAGAAAGATAAGTCTGAGTAATTTATCAGCCCTATTCCTGTTTTTGCGTTCCCTGGTCACGTCCTTCAGAATAATTAAAAGGTTCAAGCCTGATCTGGTAATAGGAACCGGGGGGTATGTGAGCGGATCTGTTGCTCTTGTTTCCTCACTATTGGGAATCCCTACTTTTATTCATGAACAAAACCTTGTTCCTGGTATTACCAATCAAATTTTATCTTTAACCAGTCAAAAGGTATTCATCAGTTTTCCAGAATCAAAAAAGTATTTCTGGAGGAGGAGCAGAACGGTATTTCTGGGTAATCCAATTAGGGAAAATATCTGGCAGGGTGATAAAAAAAAATTGATTAAAGAAACCAATCTGAATATTGACAAAAAAACCATATTGGTATTTGGGGGTAGTAAGGGAGCCAGCAGTATTAATCAAATGATATTGGATAGCCTGGATTTGATTGATAAATCAATCTGGCAGGAATGGCAGATACTAATTATAAGTGGTGAAGAAGATTATGATAACTTAATAGAAAAGGTGTCCAATTCTCAATATAAAGGAGAGGTGCGGATAATATCTTACCTGCATCATATAGAAGATGCTTATGACCTTGCTGATTTAGTAGTGTGCCGGGCTGGTGCTACCAGCATAGCTGAGCTTACAGCTAAGGGATTAGCTGCGTTATTAATACCATATCCTTATGCCACAGCAAATCATCAGCTCTATAACGCTATGTTTCTGGAGAGTGAACTGGCTGCTCTGGTTATCAGGGAAGAGGAGCTAACCAAGGAAAGATTAGTAGATGAATTATCGAAATTAATGCAGGATAGCGAAAAACTGGATTTACTGGCAAAAAATAGTAAAAATCTGGGTAACCGAAAAGCAGCCCAGGATATTATAAATACGATTTATAATTATTTAAAAAGCAACACTTCTCATGGAAAAACTATTTAAATAATATATAAAATAGGGTAAACTATTAGATGAAAAATAGTTGATCTATGAACAAAACTAGAAAGGTTAGTTATGATTAATACAGGAAAGCGCATTCATTTTATAGGTATTGGTGGAGCGGGTATGAGTGGAATCGCTTCAATTTTACTGGAGTTAGGTTATCAGATAAGTGGATCTGATTTACAAAGCAATGTTTCCACCAAGAGATTAATAAATAAGGGTGCCCTTATTTATAAGGGACATAATGAAAGTCATGTAGTAGGAGCAAATTTGGTAGTAATATCATCAGCAATTAATGAAAAAAATAAGGAAGTTCTCGCTGCTCGTGAAAATAATATAGAGATCATTCCCAGAGCGGAAATGCTCTCTCGTATTATGAATCAAAAATATCGTATTACTGTTTCAGGTACTCACGGCAAGACTACCACCACCTCCATGATTAGTATGTTATTAGAGGGTATGCATATGGATCCCACTATTGCTATTGGAGGTGAGGTCAATGATATTGGCGGAAATGCTAAATTGGGGAGAGGTGACTATGTGGTAGTGGAGGCTGATGAGAGTGATGGCTCTTTTTTATTACTTAATCCTAATATAGTAATTATAACCAATATTGAAAATGATCACCTGGATTATTTTACCAATCTTGAGAGAACCATGGATAGCTTCAGGCTGTTTGTAGAGAAGATTCCCGTAGAAGGACATATTGTATATGGTTGGGACTGTCCCAATACCAGGATGGTTGCGGAAAGGATAGATGCCCAAAAACATTTTGTTTCCTATGGTTTTCATCAGGATGCTCAGATGAGAGCAGTAAATCCCTGTTTTTCAAGAAATACTTCTATCTCAGAAATATATTTTAAGCAACATAAATTGGGTAGTCTAAAACTGAATATTCCCGGCTATCATAATGTCTCCAACGCGCTTGCTGCCATTACCACTGGCATGGAGCTGGGATTAAAATTTCAGGATATAGCAGAAATACTATTTCATTTTAGGGGTGTGAAAAGAAGACAGGAAATTGTTTTTCAGCTTAATGATGAAATTATGATTATTGATGATTATGGTCATCATCCTTCAGAGATAAAGGCGACCCTTCTGGCAATCAGGCAGGGATGGCCTGAACACAGGATTATTACTGTGTTTCAACCACATCGCTATAGTAGAACGAAATTATTATTAGAGTATTTTGGTTCTGCCTTTCAGGATTCTCATCTTGTTATTGTCAACGATATTTATCCAGCTAATGAAACGCCTATTCCTAATATTTCAGCAAAATTAATCTATCAAGAAATAAAAAGGCAGCAGGGAGAAAATGTTTATTATCTTCCGGGTAAGAAAAAAACGGTTACTTTCTTAAAAGATATAATTTCTCCTGGAGACATTGTTATAACTATGGGTGCTGGTGATGTATGGAAAGTTGGCAGAGAATTAGCTAAGAAAATTAAATGCCTTGATGCAAATAAAGGAATGGATTATTAATGTACAATAAAGACCTGCTCTGGAAAGAAATAATAAGTTGCGACCTGGCAAAGGAAATTAGATGTAATGAACCTATGAAATATCACACCTCATGGAAAATCGGTGGTAATGCCGATTTTTTTTGTATTCCCTCTCATCAGGACTGTTTAACGAAGGTATTACTCTTTGCCTTAAATCACAGTTTACCGATATACATTATTGGTAACGGTTCTAACATCTGGGTGCCAGATGAAGGCATCAGAGGCTTGGTAGTTAAAGTCGCCCATACTATCGACAAAGTGGAATATTCTGGTAAAATGATAAAAGCAGGTGCTGGCATCCTCCTGCCTGCTCTAGTTAAAGATACAGTGAGAAAAGAGCTTAGTGGACTTGAATTTGCTGCCCACATACCGGGAACTTTAGGTGGCGCCATCATGAATAATGCCAGTTTTGGAACCGAATCCATTTCTGATATTGTAAATGAGATTACTCTATTGGATTATAATAATGGTCATATAAAGACACTTAATAAGAAACAGTTTTCTTTTTGCTATCGTGGCATTGACTTAGGCTGTAAGGAATTCGTATTATTAGGAGCCAGCCTAATCCTTTCCACACAGGATAAGGAAAAAATATTTTCGAAGATAAAGAAAATTTATGAGCAAAGGAGAACAAGGCAGCCAGTAAGCTTTTTAACTGCTGGTTGTATTTTTAAAAATTCCGATAACAAGCCAGCAGGTTATCTTATTGAAAAATCGGGTGCAAAAGGATTAACTATAGGAGATGCTCAGGTTTCTACTAAGCATGCTAATTTTATCATTAATAGGGGTTCGGCTACTGCTAGCGATATATTACAATTAATTGAAAAAGTTGAAGATATGGTAGAAAGAAAATTTGGTATCAAGCTGGAGAGAGAGATTGACTTTCTTAGTCTTACTAAGAGCTGTTGATTTTATAGGTAATAATATTTATTTTTATCAAAATTTTTACAACATGATGAGCTAAAATTATACTTAGAATGTGTATTTCCCACAAGGTGGTTAGATAATTCTTTAAAAAAAATTCAAAATACAGCAATAAATAAATAGAGGGATTTCAGGGAAGTTCATTCCCCTGGTAATATGGAAAAGAAGAGTGAGCGGTTTTGACAGTTAACAACCAGGCTATAGATGATTACGAGAGTGAAGAAGGGATAATTAGTGAGAGCAAGGAAGAAAATAGTAGAAAATATAATTTATTCAGGGTTTTGTTATATTATATAATTATAGGTTTTTTAAGCTGGAATATTTTCTATTTTCTTTTTACCTCCCCCAGGTTTGGTATAACAAAAATTACTATTCATGGCACTAATTATCTGGCAAGGGATATTATTTTAGCCCAGGGTGGGATAAATATTCTTGATCCTGTTAATATTTTTCATTTTGATATTGAAAGTACCCGTGAAAAATTATCAAAAAATCCCTGGATTAAAGACGTAGCTATGAAAAAAATATATCCCAACCAGTTAGATATTAGCATTGAAGAACGTAAACCGGCAGCCTTTCTTTATAGTGATAACCTTTATTATCTGGTTACTACAGAAGGAGTGATTCTGGCAATTTTTACCCAGTTGAATAGTGATTTTAAGCAATATATAATAACTGGTCTTAATGTTGGCTCTAAAAAACCTGGTGAAGTGGTTAAAAACCAGGAATATGAAGAGGCACAGAGAGTAATATATGCTTTGGAAAATCTTTTTCCAGATCAATTTTATAAAATTAAAATTATTTCAGAAGAGGAGTTTGTTTTATTTCATAACAATAATAGGATAAAAGTTAGAATAAAAGGTGGGGATCAATTGATAGATGAGTGGTATTTGCTGGAATCAGCTCTACAGAAAGTCCAGGCAGAAAAAATACCACTGCAGGAAATTAACATGAAATACCAGGAAAGGTTATTAATTATATTGCAAGATAATCAGGAGAGTGAACTTCCCTGAAACTCCTTTATCTCTATATTTAGAAACAAATCGATTTACTATAAAACTTATCTGAAAAGCTGGTATTATTTGAAAAAATATATATATTTTTGCTCATCTGATTTTTGGAATTGCTATGTTTTAAGATAGCAGGATGCTTTCTGACGATGAGTTAGATAGTTATGACATTAGAGTTATTAAAAAATATGCATGGCTATAAGTAACAATAATTGTTACTAATAAATATAAAGACAGGGATGAAAACTTTGCATTATTAAGGAAGAAAAAGATCGTTTGATTTAGCAGATAGGAGGATATTTATGAAAGGCGAGATATTATTAGCAGGTTTAGATATTGGCACTAATAAAACTAATACACTTATAGCTGAGCTGGGAGAAGATAATAACATTGACATTGTTGGAGTAGGCTCTGTACCCTCCGTAGGGATTAAAAGAGGTGTTATTGTTGATCTGGATCAAGCTGCAGAAGCAGTTCGAGAATCAGTGAGGAATGCAGAACGAATGGCAGGCGTACAAATAGATTCAGCTGTTATAGCTGTAAATGGTAGTCACATTTCTTCTTTTAATAGTCAGGGAGTAATAGCTATTTCTAAAGAGCACCCAGAGATAACAGAGGACGATATTGAAAAAGTAATTGAAGCTGCCAAAGCAGGAGTAATTGCTCCCGAGAGAGAGTTAATTCATGTTTTACCACGTGAATTTATATTAGATGGCCAGAAAGGCATTTTAGATCCTTTGGCTATGTCTGGTTCCCGATTGGAAGGAAAGGTCCATATAGTAACTGGTTCAGTTACCGCTATTCAAAATTTGTTAAAATGTATGGAAATTTCAGAAATAGGAGTGGATGAAATAATCTTTGGTAATTTAGCCTGTGGAAATGCTATTTTAAATAAGACAGAAAAAGAATTAGGTGTACTACTCATTGATATGGGAGCCGGTTCCTCAGATATATCAATTTTTATTAATGATAATATTGTCTACTCCTCTATACTGCCTTTGGGTGGGATTCAAATTACTAATGATTTAGCCATTGGTCTCAAAATTTCAATTGAAGAGGCAGAAAGATTGAAGGTAAAATATGGTAATGTGATGGAAAATTATGTTTCACCAGAAGAGGTGATTGAGGTAAGTAGAGAAAATAAAGCAGAAAAAGAAAAAATTGCCAAGAAGTGTCTTGTCGATATCATTGAACCAAGGGTACATGAAATATTCAGTTTAATTCGGGAAGAATTAGAAAGATCAAATTATTTTAATACCATTACTCAGGGAGTGGTATTAACAGGGGGATGTGCTTTGTTGCCTGGTATTGATGATTTAGCAAGCAAAGTATTTGAAAGCAATGTTCGCATAGGTAGGCCTAATTACCAGGGTGAATTAAGTGATTTGATTAATGAACCCAGATTTTCTACTGTTATGGGACTATTAGATTATTCTCTGGAACAGATATCAATTGGTACTGATAGAAAGGCAAAAAGAAAGAAAAACATTTCCTTTTTAAATAAAGCAGTAAATTGGTTACGAGACTTCTTTTAGAATAGAGTAAATGTATGAAGGAGAATATTTATTAAAAAATAATACAAAAAATCAGGAAGGGAGGATTAATTTTGAATATTATACCAGAAAAAACTGGATCATTTGTTGATATTAAGGTAATTGGTGTGGGTGGTGGAGGTGGTAATGCCGTTAATCGGATGATTGAAGAAGGGATAAACGGAGTAAAGTATATCTCTACCAACACAGATGCCCAGGTACTGGCACTTTCCAATGCTGAACAAAAGATTCAAATAGGTGCCAGGATAACAATGGGCTTAGGTAGCGGCTCCAATCCTGAAATTGGTAAAAGGGCTGTGGAAGAAGACCGAGATAAAATTAGCAAAGTTTTAGAAGGATCAGATATGGTGTTTATTACCGCCGGGATGGGAGGCGGAACCGGTACCGGGGGTAGCCCGGTTATAGCCCAGTTGTCCAAAGAACTGGGAGCTTTAACGGTAGCAGTAGTTACCAAGCCTTTTTCTTTTGAAGGCATTAAAAGGAAGAAACAGGCAGAGGAGGGTATTAAATTACTGAAAGAATATGTTGATACTTTAATTGTAATACCTAATGACCGATTATTACAGATTATTGCTCAGGATACTCCGGTTCTGGAAGCATTTAAGGTTGCTGATGAAATTTTATTGCATGGTATAAGGGGAATATCTGAGATAGTGGTCGAACCAGGATTGATTAATGTTGATTTTGCAGATGTAAAGATGATTATGGAGAATGCTGGCACTGCTATCATGGGAATCGGTCGGGCATCCGGTGATAATCGTGCTACTGAGGCAGCTTATAATGCAGTGAATAGCTCTTTGTTAGGAACTAAAATAACTGATGCCCGGGGGATTTTGTTTAATATTTCTGGTGGTAAAAATATGACCCTCTATGAGATTAATCAGTCTGCTGAAATAATTCAGGAAGCTGCCAATCCCGATGCCAATATTATCTTTGGAGCAGTAATAAATGAAGCTCTGGGTGAAGATATTAGGATAACGGTTATTGCAACCGGTTTTGAAGAAGCGCCTCCTACAGAAGAAGAACAGTCAAAAGATAATATGGCAGAGCCAACTAAAGTTAAAGAAGAAAAGGTTGAAGCAGAAACAGTAACGACTAAAGAATCTGTTCAGAATGACTTTAATTATGATGATTTAGAGATACCCACCTTTTTAAGGAAAAATAGATAATATGTTCAGGGGAGCATTCTCCCCTGAACTCTTCAATTCTCTAAATAAAATAATTATATCCAATTATTTTATTATTTAGGGGAATATTCCATATCATCTTCTTTATTTTATACCACATAAAAATAGACATTCCTCGTTAGTTCCGTTCAAGTCGGTTTAGATATATAAAAATGATTTTATTATTGTTCTCTAAAATAAAATTAGGATTAGAATAAATAATTGACTTGACATTGTATATTTAGAGCATTACTATTGATAATAGCTCTAAATATGGAGATTTTTTATGAGATGTCCCTTCTGTAACTACCCTGATACTGGAGTAATTGAATCAAGGACTATGGAAAATGAACTGGTAGTAAGGCGGAGAAGATATTGTAAAAAGTGTCAAAAACGTTTTACTACTCATGAACGAATTGAACTCATACCACTGGTAGTTATTAAGAAAGATGAACGTAGAGAATCATTCAACAGAGATAAGGTTATCAGGGGGATTTTACGAGCCTGCGAAAAAAGACCAATCAGTATGGCACAGATGGAACAGATTGTGGAACAGATTGAGGAAAAATTAAAACAGAGCTCCAGTAATGAAATAAAAACTCAGGTGATTGGTCAAATGGTTATGAATAGATTGAAGAAATTAGATGAAGTTGCATATGTTAGATTTGCTTCCGTTTACCGTCATTTTAAAGACGTAGGAAGCTTTTTAAAAGAGATTGACCGAATCAAGATGTTAAAACAGAAGAATGAGAGGGGAAAATATGGTGGAGAAAATCAAAAAGAGAGAAGGTCATCTGGTTCCTTTTGATAGAGAAAAGATATACCATGCCATTTTGGCCGCAATGGAAGCGGTGGGAGAAAAAGACGAGTTGCAAGCTCGTAAGGTAACTGATCATGTAATATATCACCTGGAAGTAAACTTTGAGAAAAAGATTCCCTCTGTGGAAGAGATTCAGGATATGGTAGAGGAACAGCTTGTTGCATCTAGTTTGACTAAAGTAGCCAAAGCTTACATTATTTATCGCAACAAAAAAAATGAACTGAGAAAAAAGCTAATTGTAAGAAATGAAGAGAAATCTTATAAGAATACCACCGAGATGTCACTTCTGGTTTCTACTTCAACTGAAGAAACGGTTACTCCCTGGGATCGAAATAGAATAATTAATGCCCTGGTTAAAGAGGCTAAGCTTTCCACAGCAGTAGCAGAGAAAATTGCTAAAAAGGTAGAAGGAAAAATTTTGAGTTTAAATTTTACCAATGTTTCCACTGCTTTAATAAGGGAACTGGTAGACAATGAATTATTTACCAGAGGATATGAAAAGATATGGAGAAAACAAAAGATTATTGGTATGCCTACCTATGATTTAAAAAGATTATTTCTATCTAAAACCAAAGAGAATAGTAATATTGCTACCAACAATCCGGAAGCAATTAATTTAGCAATAGCAGAAAATACCATAAAACAGTATATGCTGCAGGAAGTTTTTAGTCAAGAAGTATCAGATGCCCATTTAAAAGGTGTAATACATATTCATGATCTGGGATATCCTCGTATTTATTGTTCAGGGCATTCCCTGGAGTATATCAAGAAATTCGGCTTGAATTTAGATAATCTCGATACCTCTTCTTCGCCAGCAAGGTATGCCCGTACCCTTACCGGACATCTCAATACCTTCTTATCTTCAATGCAGGCTTATTATGCAGGAGCATTGGGGATTGCCTATTTAAATATATTTTATGCTCCTTATTTAGCCGGAATATCTTACCGGGAGATGAGGCAGGAAGCACAGTATCTTATTTTTAGCGGTTCCCAGAATGCCTTTTCCAGAGGAGGACAGAGTTTATTTTTAGACTTTAATGTTCATTTAGGAATACCCGAACATCTCAAAGATGTTCCAGCTATTGGACCAGGCGGAGAGTATACCGGGAAAACATATCAAGATTATAAAAAAGAATCACAGTTATTTCTAAGAGCTTTAATGGAGGTGTGGGCAGCAGGAGATTCAAGCGGGAAAGTATTTGCTTTCCCTAAAATGGATTTGCATATCAATGAAGCATCTTTTCAGGACCCTGAGGAAATAGAGTTGCTTAAATATGCCTGTCAGATTGCTTCAGACAACGGTACACCCTATTTTATCTTTGACCGGGATAGTGTAACACTTGCTGCCTGCTGTAGATTAAAGAATGAGATAACTGATATGGAAATGATTAGACATCCCGAAAAATTAAGATTTGCCGGAATTCAAAATGTTACTATCAATCTTCCTCAATGTGCTTACCGGGCTACAAAAAATAATGATCGAGGAAAATCCTATAGTGAACAAGAGAAATTTAATCAATTTTTTGAACAAATTGAATCTGCTCTTCAATTAGTAGTTAAAGCACATCAGGAAAAGAAATTATTCCTACAACAATTGATGAGTTCACCAGAAGCTCCTTTGTGGCAAATAGGTAAGATGAGTCCTGATGGCAGACCTTATGTAGATTTGGAAAAAGGTACTTATTTGGTAGGATTAATAGGATTAAATGAGTCAATGCAATATTTAACTGGCTATCAGCTTCATGAAAATGATGATGCCTATTTGTGGGGATTAAAGACTGTTTCTTTCTTACATCTTAAATGTAAGGATTATAGTAAAAGATATGGTATGATATTATCTTTAGAAGAGTCACCAGCAGAAAGTGCTGCAGGAAGATTAGCTAAAATTGATTTAAGGGAGTTTCCAGAAAGTGAAAAGGTGATAAAGGGAAGCATTGCGGATGATGAGTGTTACTATACTAATAGTATTCATTTTGCCGCTTCTGCCGATGTAGATCTTATTATCAGGATTATTAAACAGGGCAAGTTCCATCCTTTAATTAAGAGCGGAGCAATTATTCATGCCTTTGTAGGTGAAAAAAAACCTCCCGCTGAGAGTATCTATAATCTGATATATAAAGTATGGAAAAATACTCCTGCCGCTCAAATTACCATTTCACCGGAATTTACAGTCTGCAATCGCTGTCGCAAGGTGAGTAGAGGCTTACAGGATTTTTGTATCAATTGTCATAGTGATGATGTTTACGGTATTACTAGAATCGTTGGTTATTATAGCAAGATTAATAATTGGAATAAGAATAAGATAGGAGAATTAAAAGATAGAAAGCTGGGTAATTATAAGATTAACTAAAGAGAGATAGTATGGAAGGAGCTAAGTTAATATAATGTTGAAGATGAAAATTTTCTGGCAAAAGGACTGCCCTAATTGTCCTGGAGCAAAAGACATAGGAAAAATATTAGAAGAAGAGTTAGAAGTGCAATATTATGATGTCAACACAGTGGATGGTTTAGCTGAAGCATGTATATACCAGGTTATGAGTACACCTTCTATTGTACTTGTAACAGAGAAAGGAAAAGAAATAGAATCTTGGAGGGGGATATTACCGGAAATTGACTGTATTAGAAAAAAAATACCAAGTAAATCAAAAAATTAGAATAAGGAAACTAATTTCAACCTCTTTAATAGATTGGGAGGGGCTGATTGTATCAACTTTGTATGTAGGAGGATGTAATTTTCGATGTCCTTTCTGTTATAATGTTGATTTAATCACCAATCCTCAACAGTTTTCCATAATCCCAGAAGAAGATATAGTTACCTTCCTCAAGGAAAGGAAAGATTTTCTAGATGGAATATGCCTCAGTGGTGGAGAACCAACAATTTATGATGATTTACCTGAATTTCTTGTCAAGATCAGAAAACATAATATAAAAATTAAACTTGATACCAATGGTAGTCAACCGGAGAGGTTAGCGGAAATTATTGAGAGAAATCTGGTTGATTTCATTGCTATGGATATTAAAAGTTGTTTGAAGCCGGAAGCATATAAAAAAGCCATTGGTATTAATGATGAGCAGGTTATTAGCAAAATAAAAAAGAGTATTAATCTAATCAGATGTGCTGGAATTGAATATGAATTTAGAACAACGGTAATACCGATTTTTCATGATGAAAAGACTATAGAAGAAATTGCCCGAGAAATTAAGGGTTCAAATCAATATGTGTTACAGAATTTCATTAATAACGGCCAATTGTTAGATAAACAACTGGTAGATATTGTTCCTTATCCACCGCACAAAATCGAAGAGTTCAGGAGCAAGATTGAACCTTATGTGGAAAGATGTAAGGTTAGATAAACCCACTTAACTTTTTTTAATCTATTCTCAGAAGAATAATTGCCAGGGTATCAGAAGTAATTGATACAAAAAAGTTGTCTTTTTGATTAAAGTGATGTTATAATTACAGAGGTTTTTGCTATATAAATCAGATACTTTACTCCATATTCCGCCTTTCTAGAAGCAGAGAAAATATCAGGAGGAGTAATTTTCTACAGTGCAAAACCTTAGTAATTATAATATAATATTAGGGCAGGAAATAGGCACCTTTTTTATGATAAACCATTTAATTAAGAAAAAGGCAGAGTAATGAATTTCTTCATTCTCTGTCTTTTTCTTTTAGAGCAAAAATTCTGATTAAATAAACTTAGTTATATTTATAGTATAGTATAGGTAATGGAATTTTTTAGTAATTTTATAACTATAAGTATTCTTTTTAAATTAAGAAGATATATGGTAAATTAGTTATTAATATATTTAAGATGTAGTATATAATTCCTATAATTTTTATAACCTGGTAAAGATAAGCTGAAAAATCCTGAGGACATTTACTACCAGATATTATAAATCTCAGGATCCTATAAACATAAAATATAACTAAATTTTTACAGCATAACTTTTATAGGGGAATTCAGGCATGAGATTGCCACGCACTACCTAAGCAGTGCTCGCAAGGACCTTGAAGTTTATAGTTTTTATAGTTAAAGATTTTTAGTTTTTGGTTAAACTTCTTTTGGGTATAGCTGTTGTTTATGACTCCCGCAATACGCAATGACTCATAACGAAATTGTCATTTCGAGGAGCGTTTCTCTTTTCTGTCATTGCCAGGAGCAAAGCATTGAGGCAAGCTCATCCACCTTTACCCGAGGAGATTTGAACCGAAAACCAAAAACTGTAAACTTTAAACTAATTTGCACTAAGAACCGAATGCGGATACTAAATACTATCTACTAACTACTGACGACTAAATTAACGGTTTACTAAATACTAAATATTAAATACGAATTCAGGGATTCTCCAGGGGAATCCTTCCTCTAGAGTATCCTGATTAGTTGATAGTTTGCTTAAGGTAAGGAAAATTGTTATGAGAATCAAAGAACACCCTATTTTACACTTCCAGCCTGGCCAGAAGGTCGCCTTCACCTTCGAAGGCCAGAAGATGGAAGGGTATGACAACGAACCTATTGCCGCAGCCTTAGTAGCAGCAGGC
>JAQUNC010000017.1 GCA_028717805.1 Atribacterota bacterium | reverse complement strand
GGTAGAAAGAGACCAGAATTTTTTACTGCCGCAGCGAGGACATGTTTTCATACTCTCTTTATACTGATTTATCAACAGTTTTTCAAGGTTCTAAGTGCAACTTAAGTATGGGATTACCTAATTTTTTTATTTGTTTTATTACTTATATCTATCTATATTTCATAATTAAACCAACATCTCTGCTCTCTATTTTATGGTATAACTTATTATAATTTCTTTTCTAACTGATATTAGATCAATGGCAAAATGTGATTTTCGAGATTAATATTAAATTATATAATTATAGTCTGGATAGATTAATAAAAAGGTTAGTGGGCTTTTGGCCAGGATTCCTGGTGTCATTATTTATGAGAGGTTTACACATGCATAAATATTTTTTAGAAAAATTATTACTAATTTCTTCAGAGGTTAACCTTATTTGAGAAAAAAATAATTCCCTCTTATATTGCAAAGAATTTAAAAAATTATTATATAATATAAACAGGCTATATGAAATATTATAGTATAAATCTTAAGAAGGTGAGGGAATTATCATGACAAATCAAAAGAATAAAGAGTCTTTTGTTGTTTCTGGTGAAAAAATTGTTGAAAAAGTGAGAGAAATCATTCAGGAAGGAAATGCTCGCAGGATAATCATTAAAAATGAAAAAGAGGAGACCATCGCTGAGTTTCCACTTACGGCTGGAGCTGTTGGCGCTTTACTGGCGCCTGCCCTGGCTGCTTTAGGGGCTATTGCAGCTTTGGTTACTAAATGTACTGTGGTGGTTGAAAAGAAAGATAGAGATATGGACGATAATTAACATGGAAATTAAAACATTCACTCATCATTTTATATTGAACAATTATGTCAATTGTTACCTTATCAAGACAGGTGATAATTATTTTCTTATAGATACCGGTTTTCCTCGCTATCGTTCAGTAATTGAAAAAGAGATAGAGAAGTCTGGATGTGGCATTGGTCAACTTAAACTCATTATATTAACCCATGGAGATTTGGACCATGCCGGCAATGCTGCTTATTTTCATACCAAATTTGCCAGTAAAATTGCCATGCATCCCAGTGATATAGGCATGGTAGAATACGGGGATATGTTTTTTAGCAGAAAGAATCCAAATATGTTGATTAAAACATTAGCTAACTTGTTTTTAGGTCTGAAAAAGAACGATAGATTTATACCTGATATAACTATTGATGGTGAATACAATTTTTCTGAATTTGGATTGGAAGCAAAAGCCATATATATACCCTGCCATACCAGAGGATCCATTGCTATCCTTACTGCTGAAGGCCATCTCTTTTGTGGCGATTTGATGGGAAATATCAAAAAACCAGCTGTATTTGATATTATGGATGATATTACAGAGGCAAAAGCTTACATAAAGAAACTTAAAAGCTTAGACATCAAAACCGTTTATCCAGGTCATGGTCAACCATTTACCTTGAATCTACTGAATGAATAGGTCGATATTTCTAAAAGATATTCTTAAGGCAGAATTAGATAAATTGGTTTTTTACTGCAATGGTTCCAATATAAAATAGAAATAGTATATGTATTTATTTCAAAAACCTTTTTATTTTTTTGATAATTTAAAAGTGATTGGTATTAATAATTTTTGGGATAAAATTGAGAAAAATATTAAAAGGGAATTGTAAAAATATGTTGGATTTTGGAAATAAAAAACAATATGATAGATCTATTTATTGAAGGGATTAGTCATAATGGTGAAGGGATTGCTCGAAATGCTGGTAAGGTTATTTTTATTCCCTATACCATTCCCGGAGAGATCGTACAGGCTATTATTAGTGAAGATAAGAAACAATATTCCCGGGGAATACTGAAAGATATTATTTTAAAATCACCTTATCGGGCGCAGGCTAATTGTCCTTATTATTATCATTGCGGTGGTTGTTCCTATCAACATGTTGATTATCAGCAGCAATTGCTACTCAAACAAAGAATTGTTGAAGATACCTTCAAACACATTGCTGGAGTAAGTGCAGTAGTAAAGCCCCTAATAGGTATGCCAGAACCTTGGAACTATCGTAATAAGGTAATATGGCATCTTGTTCAAAGTGATAACGGAAAAATAATGGGATTTTATAAATTTCGGAGTAACGAACTTGTTGATATATACCAATGCCCCTATTGCCTGGATTAAATGAAGTAAGTTTAATCATAAGAGAGATGCTTCCTGAGCTCGAAATTAAAGAAAAAAGCTCTATTGTAATACGTCAATCTAATCAGCAGAATGAAGTTATGATTGAATTTATCAATTGCTTACCTAAGAAAATATTATTGCAAGAACTGAGCAAAAAAGTTCAATCCATTTATGTTCAACAACAGGGAAAATTAAGATTATTATTCGGTAAGAAGGAGATTGCCCAGAAGGCTGGTCATTGCTTATTTACTATAGGTCCTCATGATTTTTTTCAGACTAATTCAGAGCAAAGTGAAAGACTAATTGAAATTGTTTGCCAGTATCTGAATTTATCAGATTCAGGGAATATAATGGATGCCTATTGCGGTGTAGGAATGTTTTCTATGAATATAGCTCAGGATGCCTGCCTGGTGACAGGAGTAGATTCCAATCTTTCGTCAATAAAAAATGCCAGAAGAAATGCTATACTAAATGGCTTGACCAACTGTCAATTTATTACTGGTTTTTGCGAGAAGATTTTACTAACCTTAGAAAAAAAGTTTAGTCGGGTAATAGTAGATCCACCAAGGGCTGGATTGGAGAAGGAATTCATTACCAGAATTTTACCCATTACGTCAGAATTAATATTATATGTATCATGTAATCCAGCCACTTTAGCGAGAGATATTAAACAATTTGTTGCTCATCATTGTCAATTGATGGAAGTTCAGCCACTTGATATGTTTCCACAAACCGGAAACATAGAAAATATTGCTTTGCTACAAAAAGATTAATATCCTTAAAAAGAAAATTCCGCAATGACTGTTGCTCTTATGATAACCGAATCAGGAGCTATTGGTGTTGGGGCAGCACTTTTTGCCATTTCTGTTTGCAACATGGTATCCTGTAAACGGAAGGGAGCATAGAAGGTTCTTTCTTCTTTTATATTATATAATTGTTTAATGATTACTCCTGCACCTTTGGCAATTGCCTCAGCCTTACGTTGTGCCTGTTCAGTGGCCATGGTTAATGCCTGTAACATTAATTGTTGGGGATTTCTTATTTCGAAATTAATATATTGAATATTATTAATACCTGCTTCTACTGCCAGGTCAATTATCTGGCCTACTGTATCCAGCTGATTGGTCAGAACTAGAATTTCATTGGTTGCTTGATAATAAATCTTTTCCGGTTCGTTTTGAGATTCAACCTTCCCCCATTCACGGTAACTGTTTAATCTATAGAAAGAGGTTGTTATGTCTTCATCTGAAAGACCAAAATCTATCAAAGCCTTTAAAACGGTATTAGCTAGTTTAGCATTTTCCTCAACTGCCTCTTTCGCCGATTGGCTACGGGTTTCAATGGAGAGACTTATCTTTGCCAGATCAGGCTGAGCAGTTATTTCTGCTTCTCCATAAGTCTGAATAATTCCTTGCTCTTCAGTAGCAGCATTAGCTGTCATACTGAGAAATACTAAAATTAGCAGTAGATAGAAAAGGCTAAAAAAACCATTTTTTATATTCATAATTTGAACCTCCTGGGATATTTTCCTGGGCATTGGCATTAGTAAGATTAATATTAACTTATCATTTTTATTATTAAATGTAAACTGATTTAAATTATAGGAGAGGACTATGATTAATATACTTTAAAAACATTAGCTTCATGAAGTATAATAAAATTGGTTTTTGTTTATACCGTTGAAAGTAGAGAACTGTTTTTTTCATCGAAAATACTAACAAATTTTTTAAGCTTAAAATAAGTTAGGCATTGAGGGCTTTGAGTAAGAACAGAACAAGGAGAAAGATAATGAAATTTAATAATAAAAAAGTAGTTATAACTGGTGGTTCAAGGGGAATAGGAGAAGCTATAGGAAGAGAGTTTAAAAAAGAAGGAGCCAGGGTGGCTGTTATTGACAAAGAGGATACGCAAACAGATTGGGAGATATTTTACCAGGGAGATATAGCAGATGAAAAAGATTTAATAAAGTTTACCAGAGTAGTCAGAGAACAATTTAAGAAGATTGATTATTTGATTAACAATGCCTGTTTAAGCAAAAATGGATTACTTTCCAATTGTAGTTTTACTGATTTTAATTATGTTTTAAAGGTAGATGTTGCCGCCCCTTATATTTTAACAAAATTATTCCTCCCTTTTTTTAATAGAGGTGCTGCTATTATAAACATCTCATCCACAAGAGCTTTTATGTCTCAACCGGACACGGAAAGTTATTCAACAGCAAAAGGAGGGATTGTTGCCTTAACTCATGCTATGGCTGTAAGCCTTGCGGGCAAAGTAAGAGTAAATTCAGTTTATCCAGGCTGGATAGATACTTCTAAAGATAACAATAATTGGACTGATGCTGATAGGAAGCAACATCCAGTAAAAAGAATAGGCAAGGTAGAAGACATTGCTCACGCTGTACCATTTTTATGTAATGAGAAAAGCGGATTCATCACTGGCGAGAATTTAGTAGTTGATGGCGGTATGAGTAGGTTGATGGTATATCATAATGATTATAACTGGATTTATAAAGGCGATTAAACTCAATATAGAGGAATCATTAATATAATTTTCATAGGGCAAGGATAATTTTATCTAATAATAATGCGATAAGCAGTGAATCATGAATAAAGAAAGGATTGAATAATTATTAAAAAGGGAGATGAAGGGAAAAAGGAAAATCTTGTTATTCTTATACCAGCTTTTAATGAAGAGCCCAGAATTGGCAGTGTTTTAGAGGTAGTTTGTCAGTATAAGAGAGCAAAGAGAATCATTGTCATAGACGATGGCTCCTCTGATGGAACTGCCAATTGTGCTGAACGTTATTCAGTTGAAGTATTAAGACATGATCATAATATGGGGAAAGGGGCAGCATTGCGAACTGGTATCGTTCATATCGGTGATGCCGATTACTGGCTGTTTTTGGATGCTGACCTTGTCAATTTAAATGAAATACATATGGAGGCTTTGCTTGATCCCCTGAAAAACAATCCTGATACGGGTATGACAGTAGGAATTTTTCAAAAAGGTGGCCAGATCGGTGTTGATTTGGCACAGAAGTACTTCAGTATTCTTAATGGTCAAAGAGCTCTTTCCGGGCAATTTGTCCAGATTCTTCCAGACCTTTCCTGGGCTAAATTTGGAGTCGAGATATTTTTAACTAAATTGGCTCTATATCATGGGATTAAGATAGTTCACCCGGTATTGTCTGGCTTAACTCATCATACTAAAGAGAGTAAATTGGGTTATTGGGCTGGTTTTTGCTATCGCCTACAGATGTATCAGGAATGCCTTTATACCTTATTTAACTGGGAAAAATACCTGTAGTGGCCTATTAGCATTAAGCGTTAAATCGGTAGCCAGATCCCCAGAGTGTATCAATGAAACGGGGTTTTTGGGGATCTTTTTCAATTTTGTCTCTTATCTTTTTTATATGAACAGCAATAGTGGCAATATCTCCATAAGAATCGTCCCCCCAGATATGTTCGTAGAGCCGTTCCTTGCTGAAGACTATATTAGGATGAGAAGCTAAAAAATTTAATATTTCAAATTCTTTAGTAGTAAAGATTATTTCCTTATTATCCAGGAAAACTCGTCTTGATACCTGATTTATAGTCAAATTTTTTATTTGAATCTCATGTTTTACCTTCTCAGTTTTCCTGGTTAAACGATCAAAACGACTTAGATGTGCCTTAACCCTGGCTACTAATTCATTTGGGCTGAAGGGTTTGCTAATATAATCATCTGCCCCCAATCCCAGTCCACGAATCTTATCAATATCTTCTCCCCGAGCTGAAATAATAAGAATGGGTATATTCTTATCTTTTCTTATTTTTTTGCAGATTTCGAAACCATCAATGTCTGGTAACATAAGGTCTAATAGTATTAAATCATAGTCTTTATGAAGAGCATCTTCTAAACCTTCCAGTCCATTGATTCTTATATCGACTTGAAAGTTATTAATTTCCAGATAATCTTTTACCAGTTCAGCAATACTTTGCTGATCCTCAATAATTAGAATTTTTTTCATTTTCTATTTCCTTATTTATATTACTGTCCTTTTCCCTTATCTTAGATAGGGTAAAAAATATACTGGTACCAGAGCCAGCCTGACTTCTTGCCCAGATGCGACCACCATGTTCAAGAATGATTTTTCGAGCAATATAAAGACCCAATCCGGTGCCTGGCGAACTGTTGGAACGGGCTTTATCTTCTTTATAAAATCGGTCAAATATTTTATCCAGTATATCTTCTGAGACACCCCTACCATTATCTCTGATTTCAATTTGAGCTTCCTGTTCTTGTTCTGTTAGTATAATTTCAATCTTGGGATTATTGGCATTGCTATAATTAATTGCATTGTTAATAATATTCAGAATTACTCTTTTCAGCTGTTGCCTGTCTGCTTTAACCAGATTTTGTTCTGCATAATCTGCCTTATATTCCAGTTTAATGCCCTTTTCCTGTAGATCGAATTGTAATTCTTCATAAGAATCTGCTAGGTAGTTTTTAATATTTATACTCTCAAATTGATAAAAGGATTGATTTAAATCAAATTTAGAAAGCAAAAATAAATCTTCAATTAATGATTCCATATGTACAGCATTTTGATAGATTGTTCTCAAATATTTATCCTGTTTTTCTTTTGATTTGGGCACACCATCCATTATACCTTCAATATAACCTTTGATAGTGGTAATTGGAGTTTTTAAGTCATGAGAAATGTTAGTGATGAGCTCATTGCGATTTTGCTCGTATTTCTTTTGCGTCTCCTTCGATTTCAGTAACTGTTTTCGAGCTTCTTCAAAACTCTGAAACAATGCTCCAATTTCATCTTTAGTAGGCGGCTGTAGCTGAAAATCATAATTACCCTTTTGAATTTTTTGGGCTGCATTTTTCAGACGAATAATTGGACTGACAATCTGTTTAGATAAAAAGTAAGTAATCAGGGTATTAATAATTATCATTATAAGCAAAAATAGTACTAAAGTATAAATAACAGAATTCTTAAAAGAATTTAATTCATGATAGATAGAAGTTGCATCATTGATTAAGAATAGGGTTCCGGCAGTGTAGTCGCCAAAGCGTAAATGGATAGTTTTCATAAACATAGTATCTGAAATTCTAATGGCATAATCTGCTTTTGGAGTAGGTGTATTTATTTTTTGTTGCAAAAGAAGCTGGTGATTAGTATCAATTTCAGCAAGAAATGGTGAAAAATAAACTACTTTATCTTCTTTTTTCACAATTATATTGGTATTAAAAGAATTTAAAAAATCATCTATCTGATCTAGAAAATCATTATTTAAAAATTGATCCGGTTCTGATTCAATTGTTTTCATTACTATTCGATCTGCCCGGAGAAGAGCTCTATTTAGAATAGGAGGCTGCCTTTGGTCATCCTGAGGAGGGAATCCTATAAATTCACGGAAATTTTCTGTTATTATTAGACTTACACCAATCAATAATAGTATAGTAATTAATATTAGTATTAAATTGGATATCCATAAACGTTTTTGAATGGTCATCATTTTCTATGGCCTGCTAATCTTTATTTAAACAGATTAGTATCGTTTCTTACTATATATTCTTTCTTATTTTATTATATGATATTATTTTAAAATACTCATAAAATATTTATTAAAACTTTATAAAATATTGCTCCTGATCCCGATAAAAGTTAATGGAGTATTATAAGAAATTGACCAAATATGATAAAATCAGATAAGCTAAATATAGAATAAATCAGCCATATCGTTTTTTATTTGTAGAACTAAATTTATAATACTTTTCATATTTATATCTATTTTGGCTATAGATACTAAGAGTTTTAACTTATTTATGATAAAAAGATAATAAAGGGGAGGCAAGATGGAGGCCAGGAAAAGTTTGCTTTATGAACATGAAGAATGTATTAAGGGAGAGAATAAAATTGCCTATTTTTCAATGGAGATTTGCGTTGATACTAAAATACCTACCTATAGTGGTGGATTAGGAATTTTAGCTGGTGATACGATTCGATCATCAGCAGATTTAGGTGTCCCCCTGGTTGGTATAACCTTGCTTTATAAAAAGGGTTATCTTAGACAAGATATTGATGAACAGGGATATCAGCAGGAATTACCGGAAGAATGGAATCCTCAGGATAAACTGATTCAACTACCAGCCCGTATTCAAGTAGAAATTGAGAAGAGAAACGTTATTGTTCAGTCCTGGATGTATATGATAAAAGGTGTTGATGGTGATAATGTACCTGTTTATTTTTTAGATACTGATCTACCCGAAAATAGTGAATATGATCGTAGCCTCTCTTATTATTTATATGGTGGTGATGAACGATACCGTCTGGCACAGGAGATAGTATTAGGAATTGGTGGCGTGAAAATGCTAAAGGAACTGGGATATAAAAACATCTCAAGATATCATATGAATGAAGGCCATGCCAGTTTGCTTGCTCTGGAATTATTATGTCAATTTAATAATTTAGAGAGAGATAACTGGGATATTGATCAAGTTAAAAAAATGTGTGTTTTTACCACACATACCCCAGTACTGGCAGGAATGGACCAATTCCCCTATCAATTAGTTGAGCAGGTCCTAGGTAATATAATTCCCTATGACCTATTAAAAAGCCTGGCTGGTGAAGAAAAACTGAATATGACCCAATTAGCCCTCAATCTTAGCCATTATGTTAATGGAGTTGCTAAAAGACATGGCTTGGTATCCCGTGAAATGTTTCCAGGATATCATATTGATTCTATTACCAATGGTGTTCATTCCGCTACTTGGACCGGGAAATATTTTACGGAACTATACGATCAATATATTCCCGGTTGGAAATCTGATCCCTTCAGTTTACGTTATGCCCTGAATATTCCTGATATGGAGGTTTGGAAAGCCCATCAGAAAGAGAAAGAAGAATTGATTGCTTACATTAATAAACTTACCAATTTAAAGTTTGAGAAAGAAGTATTTACCATAGGGTTTGCCAGAAGAGCTACTGCTTATAAACGGGCTGATTTAATTTTTTACAATTTGAACCAGTTAATTGATATTGCCAGCAGGAAGGGGAATATTCAGCTGGTTTTTGCTGGTAAGGCACATCCCAGGGATCAGAGGGGGAAAGAATTAATTCAAAAGATTATCAATACCTCACTGCAATTACCATGCCAGGAGAATATCAAAATTGTCTATCTGAAAAACTATAATATGAATTTAGGGAAAATATTAACCTCTGGAGTAGATTTATGGTTGAATACTCCCAGAAAGCCTCAGGAAGCATCTGGGACTTCAGGGATGAAAGCTGCTCATAATGGAATTCCCAGTTTTAGTATCCTGGATGGATGGTGGGTGGAAGGATGTATTGAGGGTATTACCGGATGGTCTATAGGATCAGCAGCAAATATGGAAAGCATTGAACAGGAAGAGGCCGATTCTCTGTACAAAAAGTTGGAAATAGAAATAATACCAACCTATTATCATAAACGAAATCAATGGATCAATATGATGAGGCATTGTATTGCCATTAATGCCTCTTTCTTTAATACCCATCGTATGGTGTTACAATATGTTTCTAATGCCTATCTTTACAGTTAATAGAAAATAGTTAAATGAGGAAGGATGTAAGAAAGTGAATGGCAAAGAGTGGATAAATGATTTTGTGGAGAGATTAACCAGTATAGAAGGAAATTTTGAAATATTTGTTTCTCTTTTTTTAAAGTATGAGCATCAATTTGTATTTGGTTTAAAAGATAGTAAGGAATGGATTGAGGAATACGGTGAAAGAAAGGCATTTTTTTCTGCTATTGGCGGTCGAATGGATGAGGGTTCAGATATAATAAAGTTTCTACAAGATCGTTCTTCCCAGGATATCGGAGTGGATATTGATATTATAAATAGCCCTCAGACTTATCTTGATTACCATCATCGTTTGAAAAAAATACCCATCAATCTGGTAAAGGGAGAAATTAGACCACAAATGATTACCATAATTCAAAAAGCAAGATATGCTACAACTCCCAATATGCTTATCTTTAGTTACATAGGTAGTACTAAAAATAAACCCCGTTCTTTACAGTATAGCGCTTTGTTTTTTGCTAGAGAATCAGTATTAGTGCAGATGTTTAAAAATAAAAAGACAGTACTGGAGCTAAAAAAAGCTGGTGCAACCTTTGAAGAACGGATTAAAATTCCTGATAATCTTTATCTTTATCCTGCCGGTTCCATAAACAGTTTATTACGTTTTTTAAGCTATGAAACATTTTAATATTAGTGATTAACAAATACTGAACCAATAATATAGAGGGACTTTTAAGGGAACAAATTCCTTTAAGTATTTCTATAAAGCTAATAATAGATTGTGAGGATTTATATTTGAATATTTTAGTTATTGGTAGTGGTGGCAGAGAACACACTATTGTTTGGAAGTTAGCACAGAGTCCGTTAGTAGATAGAATTTATTGTACACCTGGCAATGCTGGTATTGCTGAACAGGCAGAATGTTTGGAAGTAAAAACAGATGATCTTGCTGGTATATTAGAAATTGCTCGCAATAAAAAGATAGACTGTACTATAGTAGGACCTGAAGTACCTCTTTCGCTGGGTATTGTTGATCTATTTGAAAAATACAACTATCCCATCTTTGGGCCTCAACGTAAAGCTGCTGAAATTGAATCAAGCAAGGTTTTTGCCAAGCAAATAATGAGTAAATATAATATTCCCACTGCTCGCTTTCAGATTTTTGATGATTACTATAAGGCGCTTTCTTATATAAAAAAACAACCTTTCCCTCTGGTACTTAAGGTAGATGGATTAGCTGGTGGGAAAGGTGTTCTTATTGTAAATAGTAGATCGGAAGCTGAACAATCTCTTGCTCAAATCATGAAAGAGAAGAGATTTGGTGAGGCTGGGAGAAGGGTAGTAATTGAAGAATTTCTTACTGGAGAGGAAGTATCTATGCTGGTCTTCAGTGATGGTAAACATATTTTACCCATGATATCATCTCAGGATCATAAAAAGATTGGTGATAATGATGAGGGATTAAATACAGGGGGCATGGGAGCTTACAGTCCGGTTCCTTTTTTCAGTGAGGAACAGCAGAAACTGGTTCTCACTGAAATATTTCAACCAATTATATCAGGCTTAGCACTAGAAGGAAGAATTTTTAAAGGAGTTCTTTACGCTGGTTTAATTTTGACTGGAGAAGGGCCCAGGGTATTGGAATTTAATGCTCGCTTTGGAGATCCGGAAACGCAGGTAATCCTTCCTGGATTGAAGACCGATTTAATGGAAATTATTCAGGCCACTATAGGTGGTTATCTAAACCAGATTGAAATTGGCTGGAACAGTCAGTCAACTGTTTGTGTGGTAATGGCTTCTCAAGGCTATCCCGGAACGTATGAGCAAGAGAAAACAATTATCGGTTTAGAAAAATTAAAAGATAGAGATGATATAGTAGTATTTCATGCTGGCTCCAGGGTAAAGGACGGTAAAATTGTTAGTGCAGGAGGTAGGGTATTAGGAGTAACTGCTTGGGCAGACACTTTAAAAGAATCAATTGATAAAGTCTATCAGGGAGTAAAGATAATACATTTTGATCATAATTATTACCGGAAAGATATTGGAAAAAAAGGACTGTATTTTTTAACAGTTACTAATTGATTATATAATGAATTTTTGAAAAGGGAAAGGAAAGAAAAGTGGAAAAAACAAAGAGAGCAATTATTAGTGTTTCCGATAAGTCGGGTATTATTGAGTTTGCCAGTGGATTAACAAAGGCTGGTTATCAGATTATTTCTACCGGAGGTACAGCCAGGATTTTGCAGGAAGCAGGAGTAGATGTTACCTTAATATCAGAAGTAACCGGTTTTCCGGAGATTTTAGATGGAAGGGTGAAAACACTGCACCCGGCAATTTTTGGTGGGTTACTAGCACGTAGCGACAGCCTTGAACACCAAAATCAATTAAAGGAACAACATATCTTACCGATAGAAGTAGTGGTGGTCAATCTTTATCCCTTTGAGCAAACCATATCTCAAGAAGATGTATCACTGGAAGAAGCTATTGAAAACATTGACATTGGTGGCCCTTCTCTGTTGAGAGCGGCTGCTAAAAATTATCGGGATGTAACTGTAGTTGTTGACCCTGCCGACTACCCAGTAATATTAGAAGAATTATCCAGTTCCGGTGGAGATATATCTCTTTCCACCAAAAAGAAATTAGCTGTGAAAATATTTCCATATACTTCCTATTATGATAGTATTATTTACCGTTATTTAACAAAAAAAATGGTTCCTAATGAAGATTCTTGTCCTAATTATTTAGTAATTGGAGCAAAAAAAGTTGGTGTTTTACGTTATGGGGAAAATCCTCACCAAAAAGCTGCTTTCTATCGTGAAAATTTAGTGGAAGAAGCTAATCTGGGTTCCGCCCGTTTATTGAGTGGAAAGGAATTATCCTACAATAATCTGGTTGATCTGGAAGCCGCCTTAGGAATTGTTAAAGAGTTTGATGAACCTACTGTTGTTTTCATCAAGCATACCAATCCTTGTGGGCTGGCTACTGCTGAAAGCATTGAAACTGCCTATGAGAAAGCCTACCAAGGTGATCCTCTATCGGCTTATGGAAGTATCATTGGTATAAATAGAAGAGTTGAGGAAAAGTTAGCCTGTTTAATTCATGAAACCCCTTTTGTTGAAGCCATTATAGCTCCATCTTATAGTCAGGATGCCCTTTCTCTTCTAAGACAGAAAGAGAATCGACGGATAACAGAGGTTGGCGATCTGCGTACCCAAGACCGTCATATTAAGGAGTTAAAAAGAATTTCAGGAGGATTTTTAATACAGGATCGAGATTTTAAAAATATTTCCCCCGATGATCTGGTGGTAGTAACTAAAAAGCAACCCAATAAAGAAGATATTGAAGAATTATTATTAGCTTGGAAAATGGTTAAGCATGTTAAATCAAATGCCATTGTCTTATCTCGTAATAAACAATTAATAGGAGTTGGTGCAGGTCAAATGAGTCGGGTAGATTCAGCACAGATTGCCATACGGAAAGCAGGAGAATGCAGCAAAGGAAGTTATCTGGCCTCTGATGCCTATTTCCCTTTTGCTGATGGGGTTGAAGTAGCCGGCAAGGCAGGGGTAAAAGCTATTATTCAGCCTGGAGGTTCCAAACGCGACGGAGAGGTTATTGCTGCGGCAAATAGTATGGGAATGATTATGGTCTTTACTGGTTATCGTTGTTTTAAACACTAAAAATAAAAAAATTAGAAATAGATGTTGACAGGACATTAAGAAAGTGATAATTTATGAAGAAATTAATTTAAATAAGGTAATTTAAAAAGTTTCAGAAGAGTAGGTTTCAATTCTTTTTTAGAGAGCTGAGTAGTGGTGAGAAATCAGCAAAGATTGGACTGAAGTCCATCTGAATAATATCCAGGAGAAAGAAAAATCGATTATCCTGGATCGCATAAGGCGTTAATAGAAAAGAAGAGCTTTGTATAATTAATAGTTTTTCCATTAAACTATTTTTAATGGTAGCTAAATAGGGGTGGTACCACGGAGTATTTATTCGTCCCCGGTAGTTAGAAATAACTACCGGGGATTTTGTTATTAACTAACTAATTGAAGGATGGTAGATAAAATGAGGAAAAAATTATTTATTCCAGGACCTATTGAGGTTAAAGCAGAGGTTCTGAAAGAGATGTCCAAACCCTTGATTGGGCATCGCGGCAAGGAAGCTTCTGGTTTACAGAAGACTATTAGTAACAAATTACAAAGGTTAATGTTTACTCAAAATGATATATTGCTTTCCACTTCCTCCGGTAGTGGCTTGATGGAAGGGGCTGTTCGTTCCTGTACCCGTAAATGTGCTGCTATATTAGCCTGTGGAGCTTTTGGGGAAAGATGGTATCAGATGGCTATAGCCAATCAGGTTAATGCTGAACTCTTTGCAGTGGAGTATGGTAAACCGATAAGGGGGGAAATGGTGAAAAATATTTTAGATACAGGCAAGTATGATTTAGTTACTGTTACCCATAATGAAACATCTACTGGAGTAATGAATCCATTGCCAGAGATTGCAGGGGTGGTAAAAGAATATCCGGAAATAGTATTCTGTGTTGATGCAGTAAGTTCACTGGGAGGTGTTAAAATTGCGGTTGATGAATTGGGTATCGATATTTGTCTTACTTCCAGTCAAAAATGTATAGGCTTACCGCCTGGTTTTTCTTTTTGTTCTATTTCTCAGAAGGCACTTGAGGCAGCCAGGGGAGTTAAATATAGAGGTGTTTACTTTGATTTATTGGGTTTATATGAGTATAAAATAAAAAAGGATTTTCAATATCCTTTTACTCCTTCGCTCTCACATATGTTTGCCTTAGATAGCCAGCTGGACTCTATAATGCAAGAAGGTTTGGAAAATCGTTTTCAAAGACATAAGACAATGGCAAAGCAAGTTCAACAATGGGTAAAAGACAAGTTTGCACTATTCCCTCCGGAGCAATTTGCTTCTCATACTGTCACTTGTATTAAAAATACTCGTAAACTTAATGTAGCTGAGTTAAATAATAAACTTGGTGAAGCAGGCTTTGTTATTTCTAATGGCTATGGTAAATTAAAGGATAAAACTTTTCGTATTGCTCATATGGGTGATCTAACTTTAAAGGAGATAGAAGAATTATTATCTGCAATTGATTCCATATTAATTTCTGGGGGTGAACAAATTTATGCTTAAAATCCTTATTAAAGATAAGATTGATTCACTGGTAGCTGAAGAATTAAAAAAAGGGGGATTTTTAGTCCAGGAAGGAGATAATAGACTGGAGTCTATTTTTCAGGAAGTACAGCAGAATGAAATACTTATAGTTCGTTCAGCTACCCGCGTGACTAAAGAAGTGATAGATGCTGCACTGCAAACAGGTTTACTTAAGGTAATAATCAGAGCAGGGGTAGGAGTGGATAATATTGAAGTAAATTATGCTCGTGCTAAGGGAATAAAAGTTTTTAATACACCAGAAGCAAGCAGTCTATCAGTAGCAGAACTTGCGCTGGCACATATGTTTGTACTAGCCAGAAAGATGGTTCCCGCAAATTTTACGATGCGGCAGGGAGAATGGAATAAAAATAAATTTTTAGGCGTGGAATTATCTGGTAAAACATTGGGTATTATAGGTATGGGGCGTATTGGCCAAGTTTTAGGTCAAAAAGCCGGTGCCCTAGGTATGCGTATAATCTATTGTGATATTATGAATCATGAGGGAATAGACGGTAGCTGGCAATATCTTTCTTTACAGGAAGTGCTAAGACAGGCAGATATTATTTCAATTCACGTCTCAGCCGAGGGGAATGATGGCTATTTAATTGATGAACCACAGTTTAAAATAATGAAGAAAAGTGCTTTTATAATTAATACAGCTCGAGGAAAACTAGTAAATGAGGAAGCTTTGCTGGATGCATTGGAAAAAGGAGAGATAGCAGGAGCAGGTATTGATGTATATTGTGAGGAACCGTGTAAAAACATTGCTTTACTACAACATGAGCGGATTTCTGTTACTCCTCATATTGGTGCATCTACTCGTGAAGCCCAATTTAAAATTGGTCAGGAGATTATTCGATTAATTGAAGAGTATCAAAAAAGTAAAAATTGTAAAGAGCAGGAGTAAGAAATGGTATATATTAAGCCATTTAAGGCACTACGACCAAGGGAAGAACTGGTATCAAGAGTTAGCTCTCTTCCTTATGATGTCATAAGTAAGGAAGAAGCAAGGAAGATTATTAGGAGTAATCCCTATTCTTTTTTAAAGGTTATTAAACCAGATGCGACCTTAAGAAGAGAAAAATACAATTCTCAGCAGTTAGCTGAGATAGCAGCAGAAAACCTGCAGGAATTCATTAGAAAGAAGATCTTGCTTAGAGACGAAGAGGACTGCTTCTATCTTTATCGACAGAGTAAAAATCTTTACCAGAGAACAGGACTAGTTGCTTGTTTGTCAGCTAAAGATTACCTGAGAGGGATTATAAAGAAACATGAAAATATTAATATGGAGACTTGCGATGCGAGAATTAATCATATTAAGGTTACTAGGGCGCATACTGGTTGTGTTTTAATTATTTATAAGAATAATCAACAGATAGAGGAGTTATTAAATCGAGAAACCAGCTGTAAAAAGGCTATCTATGATTTTGAATCTGACGACGGAATAAAGAACAGTTGCTGGAAAATTAAAGAAAAGGAGATTATTGTATCGCTCATCAAAGCTTTTCAAAATATACCCAGTCTCTATATAGCTGATGGTCATCACCGGGCAGCTGCAGCAGCGATAGTGGTGCAATTGTTGGAATCCCGGCAGAAGGAAGACGAAGAGAAGGAAGAAAATGAAGTTAAAGAGTATATGTATTTTCCAGCGGTGTTAATACCAGACAATCAAGTTCACCTTTTAGCTTATCACCGGGAAGTAACGATTTCCCCGAAGTTTGATAACGATGTTTTTCTTAGAGACTTAGAACAGATGTTTCAAGTACAAAAGGTTATTCCCAATGATCCCTTTTTGCCAACCAGGAAACATGAATTTGGGATGAATCTTTCCGGGCAGTGGTATCGATTATTATATAGAAGAGATATTCTTAGTAAACAAGATATGAATATTATAAATCAGCTTGACGTATCTATTTTACAGGATCTAATACTAAATCCCTTATTAGGCATTGGAAATCCCCCAAAAAGTAACAGGATAGAATTTTTAGGAGGAGAAATTTCCTTACTTCAGATAGAAGAAAGAGTTAAACAGGGATCCATTATTGCTTTTACACTGTATCCTACTTCCGTAAATGAAGTTATTGAAATTTCCGAAATGCAGCAGATTATGCCACCCAAATCAACCTGGTTTGAACCTAAAGTGAGAAGCGGCATCTTTGTTCATCTTTTTGATTAAAAAATTAGTAATCTTGCACCCTTAGAGCAGGTGGCTTAAAGAACTCCTGAAAGTAGTTAGAATTCTTATGAGTAGTTTTTTGCCATACTTTTTTCTTGAATTTTTATCTGTCTTTTAAATGAATATTACCCAAAGTAATAATTATTCACTTTGGACTTTAGTAGGGAATGTTAAATACTGAATTTAATTTAAGCAATTTCCAGTGCTAAAGATTCCCCCAAGATATTTTAATCTTTATATTAATATTATCCTAAGGTGCTCTAATTGACATTGAGAAGTATTTATTCTATTCTTTAGGCAGAAAAAGAAATTTTTAATTTTTGCTTAAAACGGAACCTAAAGAAAAAATGATAAAACTTAAAATTTCATGAAATATAAAAAAGATGAAGGAAAGGAAATTTTATGCCAGTCAATCTAAGAAATCGTCATTTATTAACTCTCAAGGACTTCAGTAAAGAGGAAATTTCTTTTTTACTGGATTTAGCTATTGAGCTAAAAAAGTCTAAATATGACGGGACAGAACAACAAAAATTAAAAGGGAAGAATATAGCTTTGATATTTGAAAAGACTTCTACCAGAACCAGATGTGCCTTTGAAGTAGCCGCTTTTGACCAGGGGGCTAATATCACTTACCTTGGGCCAACAGGTTCTCAAATGGGTATTAAGGAATCAATGGAAGATACTGCCAGAGTGCTGGGACGTTATTATGATGGAATTGAGTTTCGTGGTTTTAAGCAGGAATCAGTAGAGACCCTGGCAAAATATTCCGGTGCGGTAATATGGAATGGCTTAACTGATCTTTATCACCCTACTCAAGTTTTAGCTGATTTGATGACTATCAAAGAAAAAGTGAGCAAACCTTTAGAGGAGGTAATTCTGGTTTATATAGGAGATGGAAGAAATAATATGGCTAACTCCCTGCTTATAGCTTCTGCCATTATGGGAATGGAAATTCGTATTGTTTCCCCCCGATCTTTATTTCCTAATGAAGATATATTATATGAGACCAAAAAAATATCGGAAAAATCAGGAGCAATTATTAATATAACTGACAATATTTCACAGGGCGTAAAGGGAGTTGATGTTATTTATACTGATGTTTGGGTATCTATGGGAGAAGAGGATAAAATTGTTCAAAGAATAGAATTATTAAAAGATTATCAGATAAATATGGACGTTATTAAAACTACCGAGAATCCAGATGTGATATTTATGCACTGCTTACCTTCTTATCATGATACTAATACTAAAATAGGAAAGGAGGTTTTTGAAAAATTTGGATTAAAATCTTTGGAAGTAACTGATGAAGTATTTCGCAGTAAACATTCTGTTGTTTTTGATGAAGCTGAAAACAGGCTGCATACTATCAAAGCTGTAATGGTTGCAACATTAGGTAGTTAAAATATAATACAAGTTCTAATCTGAATTCGGGATAAGGTTACAAAAATAATATATAATTAAAGGAGATGCAAAAATGAAAAAATTCATCTCTATAAAGACTGACATACCTGGACCGAAATCAAGAGAGCTTGCTGCAATAAGAGAAAGATATGTTTTTAAGCCAATGGGAGATTCCCTGTCTCCGGGTTATATAGATTTTGGAGAAGGAGCACTGGTTACCGATGTAGATGGTAATACTTTTATAGACTTGACCGGGGGATGGGGTTGTTTAGCTTTAGGTCATTCTCATCCCGCCATCATCTCTGCCATTAAAGAACAGGTTAATCATTTTATTCATACAGATTTTACTGCTGTTCCATATGAATCTTTTGTCCTGTTGTGCCAAAGACTAAGCCAGCTTGCCCCTGGCAGTGAACCAAAGAGCGTTGCCTTGTTTAACAGCGGGGCAGAAGCTATTGAAAATGCAGTAAAAGTTGCCAGGGGATTTACTGGAAGATCGGGAATTATTGTCTTTGAAAACTGTTTTCATGGAAGAACATTGCTTACTCTAACGATGACCCACAAGGCCTTTCCCTATAAGTATAAATTCGGACCTTTTGCCCCTGAGGTATACCGTCTTCCCTATCCAAATTCCTACCGTCATTCTATTGAAATTTCAGAATTTGAGAATATCATGAAAGGTCTAGTCAATCCGGAAACGATTGCAGCAATTGTTATTGAGCCTATTCAGGGAGAAGGGGGATTTAATATCCCGATAGAAGGATTTTTAGAGCATATTCGAAAATTGTGTAATAAGTACGAGATACTTATGGTAACTGATGAAATACAGTGTGGGATGGGAAGAACTGGAAAGTTTTTCGCTATTGAAAACTGGAAAATTGCACCAGATATTGCATGTTTAGCAAAATCTCTTGCATCCGGATTACCTCTTTCTGCAGTAATTGCCAGAAAAGAGATTGGCGATGCTTTGCCTGCTGGTTGTATTGGAGGAACCTATGCTGGTAATCCTATCGCCTGTCAGGTAGCATTAGAGGTAATCCGTATCATGGAACAGGAGAATCTCCTGAATAGGGCAGTCAAGATTGGAGAGATAATAAAACAAAGATTCAAAAATATGGAAAAGAAGTATAATATTATCGGAGATGTTCGCGGATTAGGAGCTATGGTAGCGATGGAGTTAGTTAAAGATAGGATGACTAAGGAGCCAGCAACTGAAGAGACAGAAAAAATTGTGCAGTATTGTATCCAGAATGGTGTTTTAATTCCTACTGCCGGGATAAACAAAAATGTATTAAGAATTCTGGTTTCTTTTGTTATTACTGAGGAACAATTAGAAGAAGCTATGGATGTTTTAGAAGAAGCTTTTTCTGTAATTAATTAAGTATATTTGAAATACTTGACAGGAATGCATTAATAGCTTATAATTGTTTTTGGAATATTAGTTAACGTTAATTAACATAATTACTATATTTGAACAACGGGATAAAATATTGAAAAGTCTTAATCCATCAAAACGCTGGAATGAAATACTATCTGTTGCATTAGAAATAATACATCGAAAAGGTTATTTTAATTTAACCATAAGAAATATTGCTGATAAAATAGGTATTTCAGAGGCTGCTATTTATCGGCACTTTAAAAATAAAGAAGAAATTATTTCAGAATTATGCAATCTGGTATTTGCCAAAAACAAATTTTGGTGCAAAAAAACCTCTATCAAAAATCCTCAGAAATTATTACAGGATATTATGTTAAATCAGTTAAAGATTTTAATTGAAAATCCCTATCTTAGCGCAATATTATTTCAAGAGGATATTTTTACTGAATATCCCAAAATAAAAATAAAAATAAACCAGCACAGAAATAGAAATGAAAATATTCTAAAAGATATTATTAATGAGGGACAGAAGAATTTTAAAATATCCCCTAAAATAAATCCTTCTGTTTTTGCTATACTCTACATGGGAAGTATCAGGATTTTAGTATTAAAATGGCGGGAGAGTAATTTTTCTTATCCAATGGATGAAGAGGCTAAACAAGTATTGAAACAACTCCTGGATTTTATCAGTATCCGGTAAGAATAACTATCAGGATTTTATCACTTTTGATCATAACATAAAAAAATTAATGGTTTTCTACTATTTTAAAAAAAGTTAACGTTAACTAATATTATAGCATTATTTATACATAATTGATGATTAGGAAGGAGTTACAGTAATGAATATAAGCACTATTTTACTTATCCTGTTAACAATAATGGCATTGGCTATATCGTTCTTAAAAGACAGGAAAAGAACAATTGAAAGCCTGATATCAGCAAAAGGCAGGTTTATTGAAACAGCTACTCAGGTTATAGGTATTTTATCATTAATTGGCTTATTTCTGGCAATTGTTCCTGAAAGCTATATTAAATCTGTCTTGGGAGGAAGCAGTATCGGGCTAAGTACACTGTATGGAGCAATTATCGGTACTGTCACTATTATACCCGCCTTTATTGCTTTTCCGCTATCATCTTCTCTGGTAAAAGGGGGAGCATATTTAGTAGCAGTAGCGGCATTTATTACTACATTAACCATGGTGGGCTTTGCGACAATGCCCATTGAGATTGAGCATTTTGGTAAAAAATTTACTTTTACCAGGAATTTACTGAGCTTTATATTAGCCATCTTTATTTCTTTAGGAATGGGAGCTTTGTTAAGATGATAAATACATTGAAAGAATTTAAAATAATATTTATAGTAGGATTATTGTATATTTTAACTGCTTTTTTTGACTCAGCTATTTTTCAGGAAGCCCTGGGTAATACGTTAATGTTTCTAAAGGAAATGTTAGAAATACTACCGGCAGTTTTTATATTAAACGGACTAATCAATTCATGGGTACCTACTGAAATTGTAATCAAAAACTTTGGCAGAGAATCGGGTGTAAAAGGGAAAATAGCATCCCTGTTAGTAGGGTCTGTATCAGCAGGACCTATTTATGCTGCATTTCCTTTGGCTCAATCGTTATTAATTAAAGGTGCCAGTATCGGGAATACAATAATAATAATAAGCGCCTGGGCAGTAGTAAAAATTCCCATGCTAATTGTAGAAAGTAAATTCCTTGGAATAAGTTTTGCTGCTACAAGATATTTATTAACAGTACCGGGTATTATTATACTGGGGATTGTTTGCGAAAAAATCCTAAGTAGGAGTGAGATTAATACAGTTACCCGGAAGAATCAGCAAAAGGAGATTGAAAAAATCAGGGAATTATTGCCTGGTTATAATTGTGGTTCATGTGGGTATGATAGCTGTATTTTATATGCTAAAGCTATTTTGAGTAGAAATGAAAAAACAAACAGATGTAAACCAGGAGGAGAAGAGGTACAATTAAAACTACAAAAAATTATGAATTAACATTATGTGTATTATAATATTCTATATTAAATTAAGAAATTAATAATACATTTTCCCTTATTAATTTTAAAAAACCGGGAATTAGGGTTGTTAACCAATTACTTATTTTTATATAATAAAATATATATTGCTTTGATTAGTTTAATTAATATTTATAAAGACAATAATAGTTTTTTAAAAGGGTTTAATAGTAATTTGAAGGAGCCAAAAATGGAATATCCTCAACAATCATCTATTATTATGATTAAAAAAGATATCGATCGAACCTTACTCAGAATTGCGCATGAGATTATTGAGAAGAATAAAGGCGTAGAAGAGCTAGGGATTATTGGCATTAAAACCAGGGGAGAGTACCTAGCAAAGAGAATTGCTGATTATGTATATAATATTGAAAAGGTAAGTACTCCTGTAGGAGTGTTGGATATTACCCTCTACCGCGATGATTTAAAAGAGAAACAACCCCAAGCCATTGTAGTCAAAACAGCGATACCATTTCAGGTGGCAGAGAAGAAAATATTACTGGTTGATGATGTTCTTTATACTGGTAGAACTGTTAGGGCAGCTATGGATGCGATTGTCGATTTGGGAAGACCAAAGTGTATTCAGTTAGCTGTATTAATAGATAGAGGTCACCGGGAATTTCCTATAAGAGCCGATTATGTTGGTAAAAATGTTCCCACTTCTCGCCGGGAATTTGTTAAGGTCAGATTAGGAGAAGTAGATGACCTTAATCAAGTAGAAATTGTAAAATAAATTTTATTTAATCATAAAGATTAACTAGTTCAAATTTATTATTACTTTTACCTAAAATCCAAAAACTTTACCCTTTTAATAGTTCCAAACAAAGACTTTTTTAAGGAATCCACTATAAATATGATTTATTTCTAAAAATGAGAACTATAATATTTATTAAGATAGTAATTTAGAAAATTTTTCCGGAGGCTAATATGCGCTATGGTAACTGGGGAAGGATAGTAGAGATTGATATAAACAAAAAAATATCGAAAGTATTAGAGCTATCAGAAGATATTTATAATAAATTTCTGGGTGGTCGTGGTTTAGGAGTATATCTATTAGATTATGTAATGAGTACGGTCTGGATACTATTTCCCTGGGTGGAGTAATTGCTTTTGCCATGGAAGCAACAGAAAAAGGGATAAGGAATTTTAGAATAAGATTTGGAGAAAAAGAAAAAATAGTGGATCTGATTAAAAAGATAGTTAAGAATAAAGGAGTAGGACGTGAATTAAAAATAGGTACTCGCAATTTAGCGGAAAAAATGGGAAAAGAGGCAGAGTATTTTGCTATTAATGTCAAAGGAATGGAATTAGCTGCCTATGATCCACTGATTATCAAAGGTATGGCAATAGGTTATGTTACCTCTAATCGCGGTGCCTGTCATTTACATGCAGGATATCCTGCTGGTTCAGAGATATTTGGACTACCTCGTAGGATTAATCCTAAGATGCAGATTGGTAAGGGGACCTTGGTTGCTAAAAGACAGAACGATTCAGCCGCAGAGGATAGTTTGGTTGTGTGTCGCTTTGCCAGTATGGGTATTTCTTTAGAAAATTGGTCCAGAATATTATCAGCAGTAACTGGCAAAAATTATTCTGCAAAAACATTAAGCCAGATAGGAGAACGAATCCACAATCTGGAAAGAATGATTAATCTAAAGCTGGGATTCACCAGAAAGGATGATTCGCTACCCCCTAAATTAATGCAAGAAGTATTAGGAGAAGAGAAGATAGAATTAGATGCCATGTTAAATGAGTATTATGAATTCAGGGATTGGGATAGCGATGGTATTCCTACCAAAGAAAAATTACGTGAATTAGAGCTGGAGGGTATCCTATGAAAAAGGTAGAGCAAAATATCATACAATATTTTCAGAAAATAGGATGGGCTTCCTATGTCGCAGGATTACAAGACACTCATAGTGGAAATATGATGAGCATGTGCATTGGTAATCACATGCTAATTACCAGGAGAGGTTCTATGCTTGGTTTTTTAAATGATTATGATATTATTGAGGTAGGCTTAGAAAAGAATGACTGTGGAATTAGTCTTGCTTCCAGTGAAACAGGAGTACATAGAGCTATTTATAGAGAAACAAATGGGTTAGCTATTGTTCATACCCATTTGATTAATGCTGTGATTCTTTCCCTGATATAAAATGAGATTGTTCCGATAGATGTAGAAGGCTCTTATATCATCAGAAAAATACCGGTGATAAGTTTTGAATTTGGTAGCGGTTCTCAGGAAATGGAAGAAGAAATTCCTAAGTATTTAAAGGATAACAAGATTGTAGTGATAAAAGGACATGGCGCTATTGCTATTGGAGAGACTCTAGAGGAGGCACTTTTCTATAATAGTGTATTAGAAAATTCCTGTAAAGTGATAATAGGAATTAAATCTTTGGGAAAGAATCCGGAAGAATTTACCCCGAAAGAAATTTCCAGCTGATGGTAAAGATATTTTTTATTTTGGAATTATATTTAATAACAATTTAAATTTATATTATAGGAAGAAAATGTTACCAACAGTATTGTACTAAACATCAAGAATATAACACCATAATCTCAGAGCTATCCTGCAGGATGAGACTATCAGCAGTACTGAGTATACTGGATCAGGTTTATGGGAAAGGAAAGAAAGGTGTTATAATATTGAAGTTATATTGCTATTGTCGTAAGAAATAATTTAAAATAAAAAGAAGATATATTTTCAAGGAAATAAATAGGAGGGAAAAATGTTAGCAGAAGTTGCTAAAATAATACGAGGTTTATCTGTAGATGCTATAGAAAAGGCAAATTCTGGACACCCTGGTTTACCACTGGGATGTGCTGACATCGGTGCAGTACTGTTTGGTGAAATACTAAAATATGATCCTGAAAAGCCAGATTGGTTTGATCGGGATAGGTTTATTCTATCTGCTGGTCACGGATCAATTCTGTTATATGTGTTGCTGCATTTATCTGGTTATGCCATTACTTTAGAGGACATAATTAATTTTAGACAAATAGGTTCTATAACCCCTGGGCATCCGGAATATGGACTTACCCCTGGAGTGGAAGTTACCTCAGGACCGCTGGGACAGGGATTAGCTAATGGGGTAGGAATGGCTCTGGCTGAAAAGATTTTAGCTCAAAAATTTAATGAAGAAGGATATGACATCATAAATCATTATACCTATGTTTTAGCTAGTGATGGCTGTATGATGGAGGGTATTACTTCAGAGGCAGCTTCCCTGGCTGGCCATTGGGGATTAGAGAAGTTGATTGTAATTTATGATCAAAACCAGATATCTTTAGCTGGTAGGACTGATTTAACTTTTACTGAATCAGTCGCTGATCGTTACCGTGCTTATAACTGGCGGGTAATTGAAAATGTTAATGGTCATGATCTTGATGAGGTAAGATCATCATTGATGAAAGCCAGAGAGAAAAACGGAAAACCTATTCTTATAATAGTTCAAACTCACATCGGTTATGGAGCGCCCACCAAACAGGATAGTCATTCAGCACATGGAGCCCCCCTTGGTTCGGAAGAAGTAGCAGGATTAAAGAGGAAACTTGGCTTACCTGTTGATAAGAATTTTTATATCAGCACTGAAGTCAAAGGATATTTTCAAAATAGAAGAATAGAACTCAAGTATTCGAGTAAACAATGGGAAGAAAAGTTTTCTTGTTGGTCAGAAAAGTTCCCAGAAAAAAGAAAGCGACTGGATAGAGCAATTAATTTAGAAATCCTGGAAAAAATGAAATTTTGTGAAATGGATTGGACTGAGAAAATTGCCACCAGAGGTGTTTCTGGAGTAATTTTGAATAAAATTGCCGAAGAGCTTCCTTATATTGCAGGTGGATCAGCAGATTTAAGCCCATCTACTATGACCTATCTGGAAAAATTCCCTGAGGTGCAAAAGAATTATTATGATGCCCGCAATATTCGTTTTGGAGTAAGAGAACACGCTATGGGAGCAATATGTAACGGATTAGCTCTTCATAAAGGAATAAGACCTTATTGTTCCACCTTTTTAGTTTTTTCAGATTATATGAGACCAACAATTAGATTAGCAGCTATTATGAAATTGCCAGTAATTTTTATCTTTACTCATGACTCAGTTTATGTAGGAGAAGATGGTCCTACCCATCAACCCATAGAACAGCTGGAATCTTTAAGGCTTATTCCAGGTTTACAGGTTATTCGTCCAGCTGATAGTGAGGAAGTAAAGGCTGCCTGGCGAAGCATTTTAGAAAAAAAAGAAGGTCCCTCTGTTTTAATATTAAGCAGGCAAAAACTTCCTCTGCTGCAAAGATTACATGGTATAAGTGAATTTTCGCGGGGAGGTTATATCATCTATGAAGGTGATAAAAATCCGGAGGTGGTAATTTCTGCTAGCGGAAGTGAAGTACAAACTGCACTTCAGGTGAAGGATATTTTAGAAAGAGAGCATATTTACTGCCGGGTAATTTCTGTTCCGGATCGTGAGGCATTTGCTAGGCAGGATTTGGAATATCGAGAGAGAATTCTGAACAGGGAATATTCCTTTCAGGTTGCAATAGAAGCAGCAACCGGGCAGGGATGGTATGAAGTTATTCCGGATCTTTCTGTTGGTATCTTTATCAGGCGATTTGGAGAAAGCGGACCTGGTGAACAAGTAGCAGCGCTACTCGGCTTTGAGCCGGAAAAAATCGCCAGATTAGTCCTGGAAAGATACCTATCTGAGAAAAAAAAGAAAAAGAACATTCTTTGAATAGATAGAAAAATTACTAAACTTATTAATTATCTTTTAATAATCAAGTTTTCCTAAGAATTATAATATAATTATATTTGACATTTTAAAATTTATTGTTAAAATGGTTAATAATAATTAAATAATGGTTTGCCTCACTTTTTATCTGAAGTGAGGTAGAGGCGCGAACGATCAAGAGTACTGATAGGTAGCCTGAGCAGTGATGAACTATCAGAAAAGGGATCTTCGCCGAAGTCTGGAGCCGATGCTCTAAGCCCCAGGCTGGGACTATGGTTAACAACCATAGCACTGTCACCTAAGAAAACTCCCGTTCTTAGGTGGTGCGCTATCTCATCGAGGAGAGATAAAAGGGAGGTAAAAAGAACGCTTGCTATTTATTTAGGGCAATCGATGAGCCTGGCGCTTATGGATTGCCCTTTTTTAATTTATAATTAATAAATTTTTTCAGGAGGAAATAATGACTCTAACGTTGGAAAGAGAAATAATTAATAGAAAAGGTATCAATATTAATGATGAGGGTAAATTAACCTTTGATGGATGCCGTTTAGAGGATTTGGCATTAAAATATAGTACTCCCAGTTATATTTTTTCAGAAAACATTATTAGAGAAAATTGTCGAGAATATCTAAAAGCCTTTGAAAGATGTAACATTGATTATGAAGTGCTTTATGCTGGTAAAGCTTTTTTAGTTCAGGCTTTAGCACGTATTATAAGTGAAGAAGGCTTGGGCCTTGATGCTTCTTCAGGTGGAGAAATCTATATGGCATTAGAAGGGGGTTTCCCCGCTGAGAGGATTTATTTTCATGGAAATAACAAATCAGAAGAAGAATTAAATTTTGCTGTTGAGAGGAATGTGGGAACAATTATAATTGATAACCTTTATGAACTAGAATTAGTTGATCAGATTGCTAAAAGATTAAATAAGAAAGTAAATATTATAATTAGGATTATTCCAGGAGTTGACACTCATACCCATAAAAAAATTAAAACCGGTCAGGTTGATTCAAAATTTGGAATGACTATTCGTGATTTTCTGGATGTTTTTCCGGACATAATGGCCAAAAATCATCTGATCTACCAGGGAATTCATTGTCATATAGGATCACAACTCTTTAATATTCGGTTTTATCATTTAGCTACTCAAGAAATGATTGAAACGATTAAGTCTATTGAGCAAAATTATAAGGTAAAAACAAATATACTTAATCTGGGTGGAGGATTGGGAGTAAGATACACCCAAAAAGATACACCGCTTAATATTAGTGACTATGTTCCTCAATTAGTAAATAAGGTAAAAGAAATTTGTTGTCTAAATAAATTAGCTGTTCCCAAGATTCTCATTGAACCCGGAAGATCAATCATTGCTGAAGCAGGAATAACTATTTATCGTATTGGAGCAATTAAAGAGATAAAAGGATTGAGAAAATATTTAATAGTTGATGGAGGTATGGCCGATAATCCACGCCCCAGCCTTTATGATGCCCAATATGAGGCTTTAATTGTCAATAAATTTAGGAATAAGCCAGTGGAAACCGTTACGATTGCTGGTAAATATTGTGAGTCAGGTGATATTCTAATTCAGAATATTAGATTACCCCAAGCAGAATGTGGTGATTTAATAGTATTCTTTACTACAGGGGCATATCATTACGCTATGTCCAGCAATTATAATGGCTTCCCTCGACCACCAGTTATTCTTGTTAATAATGGGGAAAATGGGTTTATGGTCAAAGGCGAAACATATCAGTATCTGAATCAAAATCATGTTTTACCACAATGGCTAAATCAGAACAGAATAAATGATACAAGATGAAATAAGGTAAACAGTAGAAGGAAGGAGATGACTATGGAAGTTAGTTTTATAAAAATGCATGGAATTGGCAATGACTTTATTATAATGGATTTTTATTCCAGAGCGCTTCCTGAAGGATTAAATTTTGGTGAAGTGGCAAAAAAACTATGTGATCGTCATTTTGGCATAGGAGCTGATGGATTAATTGTAATACTTCCCTCAGAGATATATGATTTGAGGATGAGAATATTTAATTCGGATGGAAGTGAAGCTCAGATGTGCGGAAACGGGATTCGCTGTTTTGCTAAATTTGCCTATGAAAATACACTAACCAGGAAAAACAAATTTTCAGTGGAAACCTTAGCCGGCGAAATTATTCCTGAACTAATCTTTGATGAGCAAAAAACAGGAACAGTGAAAGGTGTTAGGGTCGATATGGGGAAACCTCATTTAATGAAAAAAGATATTCCCATGATTGGAAATCCAGATCGGCAGGTTATTAATGAAACTATTTCTTTAGAAAATGGCCAATATTTTAGGGTAAGCTGTGTTTCTATGGGAAATCCTCATTGTATTATTTTCACTGAAGATGTGGAAATTTTTCCGGTAACTGAAATTGGACCTGTTATGGAAAATCACCATCTTTTTCCTGAAAAAACAAATGTAGAATTTGTTCAACCTTTAAATGATCATGAAATTAAGCTTAGAGTATGGGAAAGGGGGGTTGGTGAAACCATGGCTTGTGGAACAGGAGCCAGTGCTGCTGTAGTAGCAGGGGTACTCAATAAAAGAATAAAAAATAGGGCAGTTGTTTATTTAAAGGGCGGAAATTTGAAAATTGAGTGGACCAATGATGAACATGTATATATGACAGGACCAGCCGAGGCCGTATTTTCCGGTATCATTTCAATATAAGGAATTAAGATTTATAAGTAAAATTAATCAAAAAAGAGCATTATCTAATTTATTCAATAGGTAATGAATTGCAGTAAATAGAAAGGAGAAATTAATAATGAGGATTGCTAAAAGAATTGAGAAAGTACCGCCCTATCTTTTTGCAGAAATAGATAAAAAAAGAGAAGCAGCCATAAAAAGAGGTATTGATGTAATTAATCTGGGAATTGGTGACCCGGATCAATCCACTCCTGTTCACATTATTGATCAGTTAGCACAAAGTTCTCGTGATCCTAAAACGCATCATTATCCACCTTATGAAGGTACCAGGGAATTTAGAAATGCTGTTGCTGAATGGTATCTGAAGCGGTTTAGAGTGAAACTTGATCCTCAGAATGAGATAATTTCCTTAATAGGCTCCAAAGAGGGAATTGCTCACGTTTTTCTAGCCTTTATTGATCCAGGTGATATAAGTTTGATTCCTGATCCAGCTTATCCAGTGTATAAGATTGGAACACTGTTTGCTAATGGTGAACCTTATCTCATGCCTTTGCTCAAAGAGAATAGTTACCTTCCTGATCTGGATAAGATAGATGAAGAAGTAGCCAAAAAGGCAAAATTAATACTACTAAATTATCCTAATAATCCTACTGGAGCTGTTGCTAGTCGTGATTTTTTTGCTGAAGTAGTAGATTTTGCTCTAAAATATGATTTATTAGTATGTCATGATTTTGCCTATTCAGAATTGGCTTATGATGGTTACCAGGCTCCCAGTTTTTTAGAGGTTGATGGTGCTAAAGAGGTATGTTTGGAGTTTCATTCCCTTTCTAAGACTTATAATATGACAGGTTGGCGAATTGGCTTTGCGGTGGGTAACCAGAAGGCTATTTCTGCTCTTGCCATTATTAAAACTAATATTGATTCTGGTATATTTAAAGCGATTCAGGAAGCTGGAATTACTGCTTTAACCGGTCCTCAGGAACACATTCCTCCATTAATTGAAATGTATACAGAAAGAAGAGATGTTATTGTAGAAGGTTTTAACAAGTTAGGTTGGCAATTGGAACCTCCCAAAGCTACTTTTTATGTTTGGATTCCAACACCTCCAGGAATGAATTCTATCGATTTTGCCAATTATGTTTTAGAAAAGACTGGAATTATTGTTGCTCCTGGTGTGGGATATGGACAATATGGTGAGGGTCATATCAGAATTGCTCTAACGGTAGGGGTGCCGAGACTTAAAGAGGCAATCAAGAGATTAGAAGAAGCAAATATATCATATATTTAGAATACCTTCCCATTTTAGTAATAAATAAATAGCTAATAGTTTAAAAAATAATAAGAGAGGCGATTATTATAAGAGTTGTTGTAAAATTCGGAGGAACAAGTATTCAAAATACAGAAAGAATAGAAAAAGCCACTCAATCAGTTATTAAAAAATTGAGAAATGGAAATGAAGTATTGGTCGTTGTCTCTGCTATGGGCGATACTACAGATTACCTGATATCTTTACTGAGTGGAGTTACCAAGTCTGGTTACGATAGACAGGATTATAGCGAATTTGTCTCCTTTGGGGAGAGAATGAGTGCCAGACTAATGTTTACCGCTTTAAAAGCAAATGGGATAAAGACTTTTGTTTTTGATCCTATCAGAGCTGATTTTCCTCTCATTACTGATGCAGAAAATTTAATGGAGGCAAATATTATACCAGAAAAAAGTAAAGAGCAATGTCAAAAATATATGGAGCCATTATTAAGAGAGGGAATTGTTCCTGTGATATGTGGTTTTTTAGGCCGTAGCATCGATGGCGGAAGCATCACCTGTCTGGGTAGAGGAGGAAGTGATATTACTGCTTTTGCCTTAGGTAGTTTTGTCAATGCCGATGAGGTTATTATTGTCACAGATACATCAGGAGTTGCTTCTGCCGATCCTCGTTTGATAAAAAAGGTTAAAACCTTACCCAGAATAAGCGTAGAAGAGATGGGAATACTGGCAGAAGGTGGCGCAAAAGTTCTCCATCCCAGAGCATTATATTTTAAGGAAGGAAAGATGAAAGCGAAGATAATTAATTTTCAGAATGGAGACCTGGATTCTAATGGCACTGAAATAGAGGGTAGCTTTACCAGTATAATTAAAATTTTCTCGGATAAACTTTGTTTGCTTACAGTTATTGGAACTCAAATTCTGGAAACTCCTGGTCTGCTAAAAGAAATTATAACTCCTCTGGCAAAGCATAGAATCAGCATACAGGGAATTGCCACTGGCAGAAGCTACATTGGTATATATTTGCTGGAGCAATATGCTAAGAAAGCTTACGATTTAGTACATCCCATTATTTTAAAAAATGATTTATTAAAATCGGTCTCATTAAAAAAAGATATTGTCTTATTAATATTGAGTAGTAGAAATTTTATTGAAACACCTGGAATTATTGAAAGAATAACCAGACCCTTAGCGCAAAATTATATTAACATCCTGGAAATATCAACTATGAAAACTGATATCCTGTTGTTTGTTGATTGGCAAAATAAAGATATTGTCTATAAGCTAATCAGTAGTTCTCTGATGCAAATGGACACTATTGATGATAGAGAAAGGGGTGAGAGTAAATTATCTAAGTGAATATTAAATAATTTCATATTAAGTATATTAAGGAGGTTTTAATATGTTTAGTGGTTCGATTGTGGCTCTGATTACTCCCTTTGATGAGCACAATCAAATTGATGAGAAGGGGATTAAAAAATTAGTAGAGTTTCACATTAATAATGGGACTAATGCTATTGTACCATGTGGGACAACGGGTGAATCCCCCACTCTTACACATGAGGAGCATAAGAAGGTAATTGAATTAACTATTAAAGCAGTTGCAGGCAGGGTACCGGTAATTGCAGGCACTGGTTCTAATTCTACTGCTGAGACCCTAGACCTCACTGCTAGTGCTCGGGATATGGGCTCTAACGGAGTGTTGTTGGTGGTGCCTTATTACAATAAACCAACTCAGAGAGGTCTTTATATACATTTTAAGACTATTGTAGAACAGATTGATATTCCGGCGATTATCTATAATATACCTTCTCGTGCCGGTGTAAATCTATTACCCTCTACCCTGGCTGAATTAGCTGAGCTTAAAAATATTGTAGCTGTAAAAGAAGCTAGCGGTAATCTGGAGCAGATGGCTGAAATAATGTACCTTTGTGGAGATAAGATAACTCTATTATCTGGAGATGATAAGATTATTCCTCCAGTAATGTCTATTGGAGGGAAAGGTGTTATTTCAGTAGTAGCCAATATCATACCGGATAAGGTTTCCTCTATGATTAAGGCATATCTGGAAGGAAATTCTCAAGAGGCACTGGAAATATTCCAGAAAGTAGTTTACCCCTTAAGTCGTGTCATGTTTTATGAAACTAATCCTATTCCGGTAAAAACTGCAGCCCGCTTAATAGGATTACCAGCAGGAGACCTGCGCCTTCCTTTAGTAGATATGGAGGAGAATAATTTTAAAAAATTAAAAGAAGATTTGAAGAGATTTGGATTACTGGAGGAATAGAAGATGAATCGGATTGTGGTATGTGGGGGATGTGGTAAAATGGCTTCTCTGGCAGGCAGCTATATTTATGATGATCAGTCGCTGCAGTTAGTTGGGATTATCGAATCACCATCTCATCCTGCTTGTGGAAAAGATTGGGGAGAGGTAATGGGTAAGAAGAAAAACAATATCATGGTGGAGAGTAATCTGGAAAGGGTGATTGATAGAAGTGAAGCAGTGGTTGATTTCACTAATCCAGAAGTAAGTTTAACTCATCTATCGATCTGTGAGGCTTATAAAAAAGCGATGGTTATCGGTACAACCGGTTTTACTGAAAATCAGATTAATAGGATTAAGCATTCTGCAAAGTCAATTCCAATTGTACTTTCACCTAATATGGCACTGGGTGTGAATTTATTATTTGAGCTGGTAAGAAAAGTTTCTTCTTTGTTAGATGAAAGTTATGACATTGAGATTGTTGAAACTCACCATCGCTATAAAAAAGATGCTCCCAGTGGGACTGCTAAAAAAGTAGCTGAGATTATTGCTCAAGAGAGAAAGATTAACTTAGAAGAGAAGGCAATATATGGGAGATTTGGAAATATTGGACAGAGAAGAGAAGGAGAAATTGGTATTCACTCCATTAGAGCCGGCAATATAAATGGAGAACATACCATTATCTTTAATTCTAGTGGTGAAAGATTAGAGCTATGCCATAAAGCCTATGGCAGGGAAGCCTTTGCTCAAGGAACATTGAAGGCAATTCATTTTATTTTAAATAAGCAAAGAGGATTGTTTTCAATGAAAGAAGTATTAAATTTATAAATCACCCCAGATTTACTAATTCTAATAAACTATTATTTTTAATTATATTAAAAGATTATTGGTATTTTACAAAATTTTTTTAATAAAATATTGACATTTATGTAATGTTATGTTATTTTTGAAAAGAGTGTAGCTTTAAGTTAAAAAGTGGCTCTTTTTCCATTTCATCAAAAAACTTTCTATAAAGTATTTGTTTTTATATTCCAATAATTGAAAAGACATATTTAGTTATTAAAATATTGACTAAGATGGTTATTAAAAAATGAATCCTATCCTGGAAAAATTTGTTCCAGTAGCCAAGGGTATTGCCCGGGCTTTTGGAAAAAATTGTGAAGTTATCCTTCATGATGTACAAGATCTTGAGCATTCCATAGTATTAATTGAAAATGGACATATAACCGGACGACAAGTTGGAGCACCCATGACTGATTTAGGTTTATATTTTCTAACCTCAGATCTCTTTAATGACATTGATTATGTAGCTAGTTATCAAACAGAAAGTAAAGATGGAAAAAAGTTAAAATCCACAAGTATTTTTATTCGTGATAACAATAGAAAAATTGTTGGTTTTTTATGCATTAATTTTAATATAGAACCAATGATAAATATTTCCAGGGAAATAGATGAATTTTGTAATGTCAATAATAATTTGAATAGTGTAGAAAATATTATAAAGGAAGAAAGAGAAGAATCCTTTTCCCATTCCCTGGATGATTTGATGGAACGATTATTTTCTAAAGCTCAACAGAGGATAGGAAAAGAAATAAATAAAATGCAAAAAGAAGATAAAATAGAAATGGTTCGATATTTACAGAAACATGGAATATTTTTAGTAAAAGATGCCATTGATCGATTGGCTGAAAAATTAAATGTTTCCCGTTTTACAATCTATAATTATCTTGCTGAAATAAAACCAGAACATGATAGTGAGAAAAAATTACTTTAATCAAAAAATGGAAGGATGTGTTTTAAATAAGTCGAAAGATTATAAATACCAAAAAGGCTCCATCCGCTATTGGTCCTTATTCACAAGCAATTAAATTTAATAATTTGGTTTTTGTTTCTGGACAAATCGCTATTAATCCGGATAGCAATGAGTTCGTGAACGGCAATATTACCAGCCAAACAAAGCAAGTGATTGAGAATATCAAAGCAATTTTAGAGGCTGCTGGAAGTTCTTTGCAAAATGTTTTAAAGGTTACTATTTTTATTACAGATATGAAAGATTTTGATAGCATAAATAAGATTTATTCGGAATATTTTAATACCAGTTTACCGGCGCGAGTATGTGTTGAAGTACCTAATTTACCAAAGGGAGCAAAAATTGAAATGGAAGCCATTGCTATCTGCTAATCAATTAGAATTTGTTAATGAATACCAGAGAAATACTAAAGTTGTTCTTTGACAATAGAAATCTGTTAATTTGGTTCCTCCCTTCATAGGATAACCAGGTTCTCGTTTCAATAGTTCAATGCACACCCTACTGGTCCAGTTTTTGTGGCATGTCTTTCTCCTTTAATACGACCATACAATTCCCACGAGTAGGTAGGACGGCATAAACAAACCAATCATGAGTATAATGACGATATTCTTAACCACTATTTTCCAATCTTGTTTTTCGTCTTTCATGGTTTGGTCTCTTTCGACCTCCCCAAATGGTGTTTTATGGTTTTTAATGATACTTATAGATAGCATTTCTACACATTCTAAAACATTTCTAGATAGCCAGTAATCTCCCTTGGCCAGAGGGAGGAATACATCTCTCTTCCAGAGATTCCTAGAGATTATTCTCTTTTGGACAACAAATACATTAATTTGATTTCCATTAGGAAGAGACTAAAATGCTTACCGTTACCTGCTCTCTTTAGTATTGATTTATCAATAGTTACCCAGGTTTTAAATATAATTTAAGTATTAGGATTACTATAAACTTTAATAATTTCTACCCTATTTTGTATTATTTTAAAATTAAAATAAAGTATAAAGGAAGTGAAAATATGGATCCTTATACTGGTGGATTAATTACTAAAAATCCCTATAGTCTGAAAAGAACCATTCAATCTTCAGTAGTAGCAATTTTACAATTAGAGATGAAAGATCGTGGCTTGCAACTGATACAAACAAAATCAAGGGCATTAAAGAAAAATGAAATTCATGAATTGATTATAACTGATGAAGTAGATGCTGTGCCTGGAGCGGTTGTCTATCAGGTTGCCTATATTGCATTTATTGAAATAAATAAAGGAGGAGTCATGCTTGTTGGCGATGAAGTCTACTGGAATAATCATTTATTGGGAACTGTGGCTGGCTTTGACGATACTCATATGCCCAATCATCAAAATATTGTTTTATATTCACCAAAAATAGTAACCGGTAAAGATCTCAATATTAATGTGGAGGATCCCATTATTATTCAAGCCAAAAAAGGAAATAATTAATATGAGAATAACAGGCTCATGGGTAGCAATTCCTACTCCTTTTCAGGAAAATGGGCAAATTGATATGGAAAAATTTAAGCCAATTATTGATTTTCAGCATAATTATGGAACTAATGGTTTGTTAGTTTTAGGCTCTGCAGGTGAATCATCAATGTTATCAAAAGAAGAGAAAAAACAGATTATACAATTTGTTGTTGGATATACTCGTAATAAAATACCTGTATTGGTAGGGACCACCGGTTCAAATACTCAGGATACAATTGAAATGACTAAATATGCCCGGATGATTGGAGCTGATGGTGCTTTAATAGCAATGCCTTCTTATGTTAAACCACCTCAGGATGACCTATATTTTTTTTTAAAGACAGTATCTGATCAGGTTGATATTCCTATAGTAGTTTACAATAATCCAACCAGAGTAGGGGTAAATATCAAGCCAGAAACTGCCTTAAAAATGACTAGTAATATAAAAAATATTGTTGCTTTAAAAGAAGCAATGCCGGATGTAAGTCAGTTGATTAAAGTACAGATGGGTATGGCAAGGAAAATAGATGTTTTGACCTGTGATGCACCACCTTATTCCATCATTTTACCGAATCTGGCTTTAGGCGGATCAGGGACTACCAATATTACCGGAAATCTAATTCCGGAAGAATTTGCTCAGTTATCCCGCCCCTGGCAAAAATATGAAGATATGATAAATTCAAGGGAATTAGTGTTCAAATATTTCCCTCTGATGGAAATTTGTTATTCAGTTACAAATCCAGTAGTAATTAAAGCGGGATTAAACATATTGGGACTGCCAGGAGGAAACCCCAGGCTTCCCTTGCGTCCTCTTGATGGAGATAAATTAAAACAATTAAAGGAGATAATGGAAAAGCTTGGTGTAATCAAAAAGTATAAAGTGTAATATTTTATAGTATTGGGTATTGGAATTTTTAAAATATAACAATTCTATTCTAAAAAATATTATGCAGTTAGATTTTGAGATAAAGTATAAAAGCAAGAAGACTATATTAAATAAAATAATAATGACAAAATGATTAAGAGAGGTATCTCCTGAAGCTACTTTGAGGGAATATAGAATATTGAAATTAATGTTAATTTGAAAAGTTTTCCAGAAGAAGGCTTTCTCTTGCACATCATATATGTGCATGAAATTGGTAAGAGTGCTATAAAATATATGTAAATTACGGAATTATTTAGGTAAAAAGGAGAAATTACAATGTCAGATTTCAAGTACAAATTTCAAATGTATCGTCATTTACAAGAAAACATTCCCAATATTTATGCTGAAGCCAGAAAAGCAGCAGATGAAATTGGTATTCCAAAGGATATCAGAGGGAAATTTGGGCTTACTGGAGCTATTTCTGGCTGTCATGGATTACCCTTTAAGGAAGTAAGGGAAGCTGAGTCATATTATAGTGAAAAGATTATCCCCAACAAAATATTTGATGAAGAAATTAGAGAAATAGTTAAAGATGTTTATGGTGATAAATATGATGGTGTAGCAGTAAATACATGTGAAGGTGCTCTCTGGGTTGCATTTGATGTGCTGGCTACACCACCCATGCAAGGCAGAGGGGATAATTATCGTTCCAGGTATATTATTCCTTATGAGAAGCATTTACACCATCATGGTGGCTATGGCCGTCCATTTCCGGGAAAGTACAAGGATTTATTAGCCGATCGTGGAACAACTCCAGGAGAATTAGGTTTTTATGGAAAAAGGCAAAATAATTTAGATTGTGTAATTGTACCTTTAGAGGGAGCCAATTACGATTGTCATGGGATTAAGTATCATCCCTGTGTTCAGCTGAGTAATATAGATCCAGAAGCTTCTATTAAGCTATTTAAAAAGAACGCTGAGCGGCATGCCCCATATTTAACTGCTTTTACTTCCTTGGGATATGACACACCTGGATATGGTTATGGAGTTAAGGATAAGGAAGGAACACCACTTTTACAGAAAATGCTCGGTGAGCTTGCTCAAGATTATAATGTACCTTATATTGTAGACAATGCCTGGGGTGCACCTTTTGTAGGTACTGATATAAGAATGAATAATGCTGATCTGATTTGTTACAGTATGGATAAAGCATCTTCTTCTGTAACAGCAGGTTTAATAATTGGCAAAGAAGATCTCTTGGTAGATATTAGAAGAGCACTAGGAGTTCATGGAGATCGATGGGGAACTGGATCTTCTCATGGTAAAGCTGCTTATGTTACGGTTGATCCTGGTAAAGAGGCTTTGGTTGGAGTTATAGCTTCTCTTAAGGTATTGAGAGATAATCCAAAAAGGTTGAAGGATCCTGTAGATCAGCTTTATCAGATTACCAGGGAAGAGTTTACTAAAATTAATAAAAAGATTAGAGACGACTTTATAATTTCAAAATCGTATAATTCAAGTGCTGTTGAGATTAATTATGAAAATAGCTGGCAGAAAAACAGTTTGGGAATACCTATTTTTTCAATTGAAGATATGTATTCTGGAACAAATATCTTCCAATCAGGTACTGCACAAATGGGAATTATTCCTACTATTGCCTATGACGGTAATATTTTTGTATCTCCTGGATTGGGTACTACTGATAATGATGGTAATCTCATTGAGGAGAGAGCTCGCTGGGCTGTTCAGGGAATGGTTAGATTAATTGAAATTACCTGTAAATACTCTGGTCTCCTATAATTGAGAAAAATACAAAGAACTGATTTGCTAGTAGGCTCTCTACTGGCTATTTATACATCCTTTCATAACCATAAATAGTAAAAAAATGATTAACTGGTTTAGTTACTGAAGGAGGTGAGTAAAAGAAAAATAATTATCAATTCATTTTATATTATTAAAAAAAAGGAGGAAAATAATTATGTTTAGAAAATATTTCTTGAAAACAATACTGTTGATTTTTATTCTTAGTTTTTGTATTAGCTCTGTTGCTTGGGCGGAAAAGTCAAATCCGGAATTTGATCCAATTACCATGACCTGGGTTGCCGGTGGTGTCGGAGGTGGATGGTATATTCAAGCAGGAGGACTAGCCCAACTTATAAATGGAGTAGAACCAAAAATTACGATTAAAGTAGTACCTGGAGGTGGCTTGGTAAATCCGGTTAGAGTTGCCACACACAAGGATGATTTAGGATGGGGTATTACTTTTGTTGATAAAGCAGCTTATGATGGCACACCACCCTTATACGAAGAGGCTTATCCTGATGTTCGAGCAATGGGAGCTATTTTTGGAATATATAATATTCATTTTGTTGCAGCAGTCAATGAGGGTATTGAAACTATTGAAGCATTGATGCAAATGGTTAAAGACGGAAAAGCTGTTAAGGTTGCTGCTCCTATGAAGGGAACCTCAGATTTACCAATAATTGAGACTATTTTTGATTTTTATGGTCTTTCTTTAGAAGATGTTGAAAAAGCAGGAGGAAAGGTCTTTCATGCTGTATATGCAGATATGATTAGTCTGTATAAGGATCAACATGTAGATTATGTCTTTACGCATTTATCTATTCCTGCTGCTGCAGTTACCGAGATGACAGTAAGCAGGGATTCCATAATACTTGCTGCCTCTAATGACTTAATTGATTATTGCAATGAAACACTGGGAACAGTTGCCAGAGAAAGTGGTCTATGTGTTATTCCTGCAAATACTTATAAAGGTCAGGAGATTGATGTTCCTGTTGTGGTTTCCGCTGGAGAACTGTTGGTTAATAAAGATGTAGCAGATGCAATTGTGTACACTATATTGAAGATATTTGATGAAAATATTGAGCAGGTATATCAAATTGATAAGACAAATAAATATTTTATTCCTGAAGATGGCTGGAAGAATGTAGCAGTTCCATTGCATTCTGGTGCTGAAAAGTTCTACAAAGATGCAGGATATATGGATTAAGATCAAATAGTTCGATATGAGAGAAAATTGACTTTTTAATCATGCATGATACATGGCTTTCATAATCTTAAATGAAAGCCATGTATCATGAACATATATCAATCAATACAGAAAGAAGGGTAAAAATGAGAGAATTTAAAGGATGGCAAAATTGGCTCATTGGAGGATGGTTGGTCACGATTTCTATTTTTCAACTATACACAGCTTTTTTTGGTATTATGCAACCTCGTTTCCAAAGAGGCATTCATTTATTATTCCTTTTACCTATTGCCTTTATTTTATTTCCAGCAACATCAAAATCTCCAAAAGATCGAATAACATTTTTTGATGGTTTATTTGCAGTTCTGGCCATTCTACCTCCATTATTCCTTATGATTTCGGATCAAAGATTAACCTATCGCTTACAATTTATAGAGCCTGTGTTAACTATTGAATTGGTTTTAGGAGTTATAAACATTATTTTGTTGTTAGAAGCAATTCGTAGGGCAGTAGTTCCTGCTATGTCAGTACTTATTGGATTATTTTTTATTTATTTATTTATATCCCCATCTCTTCCGGGAGTTTTTTATAATAAAGTGGTGCCATTAACAGAAGTAATTGAAATGCAATATTTAATGACCGAGGAAGGAATATATGGTTCAATTACAGGAGTTTCTGCTACTTTTGTGGCACTTTTTGTTATATTTGGAGCCTTTATGGAACATACCCGCACTGGTGAATTTTTTACCAATCTTGCTTGTAGGGTTGCCGGTACAAGCCCTGGAGGACCTGCTAAGATTGCCGTTATAAGTAGTGGATTGTTTGGCTCTATAAGCGGAGTTGCCGCTGCTAATGTTTATGCTACCGGCACCTTCACGATTCCTTTAATGAAGAGGATGGGATACCGGAAACAGTTTGCCGGAGCAGTAGAAGCAGCTGCGTCTACTGGAGGTATGCTTATGCCGCCGGTAATGGGTGCTGGCGCCTTTGTAATGGCTGAAATTACCGGTATCTCTTATGTAAAAATTATTGTAGCAGCAGCATTGGGAGCCATTCTTTATTATATTAGCATAGGTATGCGGGTACATTTTATTGCGGTTCGCGATAATCTTAAGGGTTTAAGCAAAGATCAGGTGCTGTCAGTTAAAGATTTAATAAGAGATTCTTATCTGTTAATTCCATTAGTTGGCTTGGTTTATATGCTGTTGACTGGATACTCTCCGTTTATGGCAGCAGCTATAGCTATATTGACCTCTTTTGCTATTAGCTTTTGTAAGAAAGAAACCATGATGAATCCTCATCGACTCTGGAGTACCCTAAAATTAGCAGGTAAAAATATGGTTATGATTGCACTTGCTTGTGCTGGAGCAGGAATGGTAGTTTCTATTGTTACTCACACTGGCTTAGGACTAGGTATTGCTGCTGTTATTACTAATTGGTCTAAAGGAATATTGTTTCCAGCATTATTGCTGATTATGCTTACTTCTCTTATCCTGGGTATGGGGTTACCATGTACTCCGGCATATATTATTGCCATTACTATTGGTGGACCGGCGTTATCTGCTTTAGGGTGTGATTTATTGGCTTCTCACTTATTTGTATTTTATTTTGCCATTCTTGCCAGTGTTACACCACCCGTATGTATTGCAGCATATTGTGGAGCGGCAATTGCTGAATCTGAACCTTTAAGAACTGGTTGGGAAGCTTTAAAATTAGCTCTGGTTGGATTTTTTATTCCCTATGTTTTTATTTATAATCCAGCTCTTTTGATGCAGGGAACAGTGGTGGAAATAATAACAGTATTTTTATTATTACTGATATCAACTTATTTTCTAGCTTCCAGTTTATCTAATTTTTTCTTTCAAAAGTTAAAATATTGGCAGAGAGCTCTTATTTTTTTAATTGGTCTCTTTTTATTTTTTATAAATATTGTCCCTTCGTTCTATGATACGGTTTTGGCTGGCGTACTAGCAATCATGTTTTTGATATATTTGGTTTTCAAACGGCTAAATATTATAAAAGAGAAGAAAAAAACTTTTTTAGAACCCAGTTCTTAAGGATATAGATTTATGGAAGCCAATTTATCTGAAGGTAAGAAGAAGACGATTATTGGTGTAATTAAATTGGATACTAAATTCCGGCGTATACAGGGTGATATTGGTAATCCAAGAACCTGGAATTTTCCGGTTATATATCAGATAATGGAGGGAATTTTTCCGGAAAGAGCAGTTTATTACACTGATTCTGAACTATTAGTAAAAGCAATAGAAACTGCTAAAATACTAGAAAAAAAAGGTGTTAATGGGATTACCACTAGCTGTGGCTTTTTAGGAAAATTTCAAAAGGAAATAAGTAATAGTGTTCAAATACCCGTTTTCACTTCCAGTTTATTACAAATACCCTTGATATATAATCTCTTAAATAAAGATAGAAAAATAGGAGTTTTAACTGCAAATTATAAATCTTTAACTAAAGAGCATCTGGTTGGTAGTGGTATAAAAAACATACCTCTAGTAATAAAAGGCATGGATGATTATAAGTATTTTCAAAGGGTATTTGTGAAAGATCAACTGGCAAATTTTAATAGAGAAAGAGTAAAAACTGAAATTATAGATGCAGCAATTGATTTAAGGGATTCTTGTGATGAGCTTGGTGCGGTAGTCTTAGAGTGTACCAATATGTCGCCTTATGCCTATGATATGCAAAAATATATTGACTTGCCAGTGTTTGATATGTGTTCATTAATGCAGTGGATGTATAATGGTTTGGTTAAACAAAAATTTAACGAGATAGAATAAGTAATTTGTATAGGGAGCTTGAATTTATATGTTTATTTCAAAAGCAGATGTTGTTATTATTGGTGGCGGGGTAATTGGAACTTCAATATTTTACCATCTGGCAAAAAATAATATGAATGCAGTTCTTCTAGAAAAAGAAACTATTGCCAGTGGTACTTCTGGAGCATGTGAAGGTATTATTTTTCTTCAAACCAAAAAACCCGGAATCCATCTTAAAATGGCGATAAAAAGTGCTGAGATATTTAAACATTTAAAAGAAGAGCTGGACTATGATATTGAATATATCTCTAATGGAGCGATGGTGGTGATACCTGATCAAGTTCAATATGATACAATGAAAAAGTTTGTACGAGAGCAATCCAACAATGGATTAGATGTAAAATTATTGAATTCCAGAGAAGCAAGAAATAAGCAACCTGAATTGTCTAATTCAATTGCTGGAGCTACTTATTGTTCTGCCGATGGGCAGGTTAATCCAATTAGGCTAGCTTATGGATTTGCAGAAGCAGGACAAAGGTATAAAAATGCCAGAATATACAATCATACTAAAGTTCAAGGGATAAAAATAAGAGATAACAAGATTGAAAGCATTGTAACTGATAGGGGAAGAATTAATACCAATCTGGTAGTTAATGCAGCAGGGATTTATGCACCACAAATTGGAGCAATGGTGAATCTAGACATTCCTATCAGACCAAGAAGAGGGCAACTGTTAGTCACAGAAGAAATTCCGGATATAGTGAATGGAGTTCTTTGTACTTCCAATTATATTGCTTGTAAATATAATCCTGAAATTAAAAATGATGATGGTGCAGGCCTTACTGTTGAATCAACTGCTAGTGGTAATTATTTAGTTGGTGCCACCAGAGAATTTGTAGGATTTAATTCCCAGGTAACTTATAGTGGAATTGAATGTATCGCCAAGAATATTGTGTGTTTAATTCCAGCATTTAAGAATATTGCCATCATAAGATGTTTTGCCGGATTAAGACCTTATACTGAGGATGGTTTACCTATTTTAGGAGAAGTAGAAGGAATTGATGGTTTTATAATGGCAGCAGGACATGAAGGTGACGGAATAGCACTTTCTCCTATTACTGGTAAATTAATTTCAGAGTTAGTTATTGAAGGCAAAAGTAGCATGTCTTTAGAATCTTTTCAATTGTCCAGATTTAAGACAAAATGTAAGGAATTATTAGCGGAAAGGTATATTTAAAATTTTCAGTGATCAGTGATTAGATTAATAGATAAAGAAATATATTAAATCTACTCTAATTTTATAGAAATTTAAACTATTAGCTTTATTTTTTTGAAGAGGGTATTATATGAGAATCAAAGAACACCCTATTTTACACTTCCAGCCTGGCCAGAAGGTCGCCTTCACCTTCGAAGGCCAGAAGATGGAAGGGTATGACAACGAACCTATTGCCGCAGCCTTAGTAGCAGCAGGC